>JAZURH010000050.1:0-10789 GCA_045606125.1 Lentisphaeria bacterium
CGACATGGCTACGATCCGACTTGATGGGCTTTTTTGTGTCTATGTTCCATTCAACAAACAGGAGTAACACACATGAAAATCCAAGTCATGAAGACAACATTGCTGGAGGCACTGGCTCCTCTGGCGAAAATCAACACACCGACAAAGAACCTAGCAATGACCAGCAAGGCCAAGACCGTCACGCTGGCGGTAATCGGCGAGAGGGAGCAGCTGGCAATGGACATGCCTCTTGCCAGAACAGACGCGGACGGTGCCTGCACAGTGGACATCACTCTGCTGAAGACCACCCTTTCAGCCACAAGCGCGGAGAACATCGAACTTGAGCCGTACCAGGGCAGGCTCTTCGTCAGAGGCAACGGCAGGCTGCTGGTGGATCTGCCCTGCAAGGAAGGCAGGGAGAAAATGACCGCTATGCCCGTGAACGCAGAATCCACCACGCTGCCCACTGGCTTTGCGGGATTTCTGCTCCAGACATTCCAGTCGGCTTGCAAGGACGCATCCCGCCCCGCCTTGTGCGGCGTGGATGTGAGCAAGAACGGCATCGCGGCGACGGACGGCAGGCGGCTGACGCATATTCCGCTGCCATTGTCGCTGACAGGCAACGTGATACTGCCGCCCAGCCCGCTGTATGCCGCGCTCCGCAAGTACAGGTGGGCATCGTTGTCCCATTTCGGCAATCTGGTGGCGATAACTGGCGCAGGAACAGTTGGAAAGCACCATTTCCGTGCAGGGCTGGAAATGGGATAATTGAAAGCGAAAAACGATAATAACGATAATGACAATAAAAAAGCACTCACACGATGTTACATTGAGCATGGAGGCTGGCACCAACGCCTCTAACAAGCGTGTCCTCCAACACACAGTAGGAGTTAGCCCGTCTATCAGGAAGAAAATAGCCCAGACGTGTGAAGTACCTGAAGAATGGAGAAAGTTCGCTGATGGATACGAGGTCAGCAACAGAGGCAATGTACGCTCAAGCAGGCAGGTATTGACAAACATGCTAGACAGCAGGCGTGAGCCTATGCAGGTGATACATGGCAAGTGGTATCGTGTCAAGAGGCTGGTGGCGGAGCAGTTCATTCCAAATCCAGAGGGCAGACGGAGGGTAAGGCACATCAACGGCGACACTTTGGATTGTCGTGTGGGAAATCTGGAATGGTGGTAATTTATGAAGTTGGCATTCCAAATAAAAAATTATCGGGCATTAGATTACAAAACGCCAAATGATGTTATAATAAAACCGCTTAAAACTTTTTTCCTTTAGGACAATGAATTCCGTGAGAAGCGAGCCAAGAAAAAGAAATCGCAGTACCTGCTTCAACATTATTTTAGGAGAAAGAGATGAATTTTGATGTAGAAGATTTTCATAGGCGTTATCCTGAATTTACTCCTTTTGTGGGTGAAAATTACAAGGTGGCACAGCAGCACAACTGCTTATTGCTTGTCATAGGCGAGAGCCACTATCTTCCTAGTGATTGCACAGTTCACCATGATTGTGACACATGGTATGCTTCAGATCACACAATGTTGAATGAAGGAGCAAGGGAATGGATTAACATAAGTGGTCAAATTAGTGGTGACCTAAATGAAGGCAGATTTAACCAATCGCGAGGGATTTGGAAACTTGGTTATCAAGAAATTAATCAGAAGGGACCTAGGTTTCCAGATTTTCGCACTCTCTTCCAATACACAATATGCTTCAATTTTTTTCTTCGTCCTGCAAAGGAAGGAGACTCAATAAAGTGGATGCTCACGCCAAAGGATAAAGACATTGCCAATGCCAACTTCAAGTACATGGTCGATTATTACAAACCTAATGGCATTATTTTTCTTTCACGTCTTTCCTTCGATAATTGTCGAGAAAAGAATACACTTACCATTCCTTATGTAGGCACACCACACCCATCTTGTTGTTGGTGGAACAGAAAGTGCGGTAAATATGGAGGTCGCTTTGGACATGACCTTGTCCAGGATGGCATTAAAGGCATGGATTGGAGTTGGACAAAGCAATCGTAGGCAATTGATATAGAGTACAGCCAATTTCTCGTCAAACAATGCTCCTGCCTCTCGGCCATGCTTGGCATGGCCGAGAGTATGCCTTATGGCAAGGTATGGACATCGTGGAAAGCTGCGGTATGGTTGATGTTGCCGATGAAAATGCAGAGCCTTGTCCACTAGCGCAGGATAATAGAAAAGTGTCTGGAAAAGTTACGCTGAATCCTCATATAGCAAGGAAGATTTCTGGCTAATTGTACTCCGACAATTCCAGACATAACCTTTCCTCGTTCAATTTTTGTGCTTGATTTTACTTCTATTGCATTTTCTTCAATCATAGACCGTTAATGGAAGCGTTCTTATTTTCCCCATGCAGGCATCGAATATGCGTCTGAAATGGGCAGGAGCAACATCATATACAGGGTCAGAAAGATAAATCCTTGTCTTTGTAATCATTGATGAATGCAGATGCCTGGGTTTTGGTCATCTGGGACATGGAGTTTGCTCCTGTAAACTGACATACTTCAGCGTCGGTCATGCCACGTTGTTTCGCTATATTAAGAACCCACTCCATCTGCTTTACAGAGGCCATTCCTTTTCGTGGCTTTTCATCGTTTTTGGCATTGCTAGTTGATGGTGGCAGAAGAGCAGGTGCATCTTCCTGCTGAATTTGTTGAACGGGAATGGGCTGTGGTAATTGCATTGGCTGTGAAATCGGCATCATGAAAAGCGACTGTATGGCTTGCTTTGGCACGAGGACTGGTTGAAAGAGGATGACATAATCTGTGTAGTCTTGCATAGGTAAAGCTCCTATAGTTGAAATTAAAAAGTTATTTTGGACATTTTTTGAGTATTTCGTCCTTCATATAATAGTAGTTTTCAGACAATAGGAGATTTGCATGAGAGGACAGAACATGACAATTCAAAACAAGACAAAGAATGCGCTGGAAAGAGTGGTGAATCAGGCTGTAAGTGAAGGTGTGGCAGACGCTTATCTCTGTAGGCTGCAACTACCAAAAGAGTTCGCCAGCAACATCAAGGAATCCAATGACATATACAAGAAGATCATAAGCGACTTTGGGAAAAATGTAATGCGCAAAACAGGAGCGACACCAAGGTATATAACCGTGAAGACTGATAATGCCGCCAATCCCGAATATGCCCTATGCCTCTTTACGAAGCACGGGGCTGGTCTAGGTGCCAATACGGAGGACTATGCTGAAAAGGGAAGGGAAATAGCCAATGGTAAAGTAGGACAGGCGGGATGGGGCAATGGCAAACTAGACCTGATGGAGCTATTCAAGGACGCTCCAACTTTCAAAATCGCCCATGATCCAACACAAATCACACAGGAAAACAAGGTCACGGAACGACACTTTACGACCCACCAAAACAAAAATCCGAGAATGAATTTATATGGCATGAAGCTCACAACACAGCATTGTTCATTCAGCTGGCGGTCACATTGGTATATTACCTAAAAAGGGGAGTGCATCCAGACTTGAAGGAATTCCGTAAGAAAGTTAGGTCGCTGACGGCAAGACTGGACATCAACACAAAAATGAAAATTAACAGTAAAAATGCCCAAAAAAGGCTTAGCGATAAAAAGAAGCATCGTGATAGGAAAATAAAAAAAATGGTTCTTCAAGATATTATTGCTTCTCTGCTGGCAGATGCATTCGATGATACAGATGGAGTGGATTCCAATGATTGAATATCTGCCGAATTTTTCCTGTGGTTGAAAAATGCTTGGTATTTGTTACAAATTAAAACCTGTTGCTGTATATTATCGCTGATTCCCTTGCTAAAGCCAGGGGGAATCAAGCGGTTGAGTAAGCAAATGCTTTTGCCATTTTTTGGCATTTTTGCTTTAAATAATCGGTGTAGAAGTCGGTATCAATTGGTATCACTTATGCGTAAATGGGGTTTTGGAGGCGTGTTTTCGCACCGATAGGATGAATGGAACCTATGTAATAAATAGGACGAATGGGATTAGAGGACTAATATGTCTTATTGGACCGATAGGATGAATGGGATTAATGGGTAGTATTTTTATAAAAAACATCTTTTGTTATGGGAAAAAAATATGGTATAACTGTGAATATTTAAGGAACCGCTGTTTTCCGCCATTGCCAAGACACATTTTTATTCTGTTGACCATAAAAGGGAGTTTCGTATTTATTGAGCTGATTTGCGCCTGAATATTGACAACAGTCCATGCAAAAATGTCATCCGCCCACTCCACATCGGACGGAAGCCCGGCTCTTTGTCAGCAATGAAAACGGAGTAACCGGCATGGCTGCGCTGTCCGGCTTTGCCGCCATCTGCAAGGACAAATGAGCCAATTTTCTGGAATGGTTGTCTGATGTTCTGGCGCATTTTGATACAACTCTATCCAACAGAATAGTTGAACTGCTTCCGCAATCTGGAAGCAATCAAAATAGAATGCTGTCAACTGACTTTGCTCGCGTCAATTCCCTGGGTGCGGCTTTTTTTTGCAATTATTTTGTGCAGCACCAGCTGATTGGACGCTTATAGCATTGCTTCGTTTTATAGCTTTTAATTTTTTTCAGATGCAGTCACCTATATCTTCCCTGCAGTTCAGGAAAAAATTATTCTGTGGTATGTAATCACCGTACGCGATTTTATGAATATGTAGAAATGTCTGTATGCTGTTTAATGCAGGGTTTTCCATTGGTACTCACCGTTTTCATAGGCAAAACTTATGCCGTCGTCATCGTAGAGATCAAAAGTTCCCTCTTTTGTTCCATATTTTCTGACGGTTGTTTTTCCGTTTTCCTTCAGGGGAACAACTGCTCCGTCGGGAGCGAAAATTGGCAATGGTGAATCAGGGGCGCGCCTGATCTCTGTTACTCCGCCCTCTGATACAAGTTCACCCGTGTAGAAGTCAAACCATTTACCCCGGGGAAATATGACAAGACGGGAATCTTTTTCCAGAGGCAATGGCGCAGCCATCAGCGTTTCACCGAACAGGAATTGGTCCTTTATATCCGTCGATGGGGCAAGTTCATAGGGATTTTCGGTGGAGTCCAGTTTTCCATTCAGGGCTGTATCAGTCAAGAATGTTCCATAGTCCATAAAGACTGGACGATAGGGTGGAATACCCTGGAAATGGTATTTTGCAAATGCAGAATATAGATAGAGCGACAGTTTTTCCCGCAGAGATATTGCCTCCCGTATTTGTGCTTCCACTTCCGGGAACATCCAGGGCGTGGAGAAGCTTGCCCAGGCATTGATGAGAAGCATGGGCGAAATGGCTGCCAGTTGGAAACGGCGCAGCCACTCTTTTGGTTCTTTGCCGTCACGAAGCTCCGGGCACCATAGCGTGCCGGTCACGCCGCATGAGCAAAGGCCGGTCAGAAACTCCTGATAGTCATATCTGTCGTTGTACAATATGTATGGAAAGGAAACACCGCCGCCATTGGATGAACGGGTCAGCCCCCAGGTCCGTTCGTTCCTTTTGTGAAATATTTCATAGGTAAGGCGCTGAAACATCAGTCCGCAAACACTGCGGTATGCAAATCCGTTCAAGCCGGATGGGAATCGGGTATAATCAGGCCACAGCCAAACATCATATCCATCGCTTTCATCCAGTTTATATCCGCTGACTCCAAGATCAATGTGATTTTTCTCATGATGTTCCTGTATTGCTTCGCGGGCTTCCTGCAATGTGTAGTCAGGTATTATTCCACCCCATACAAGATGTGAACCGGAGTGGGGAAGCAATTTTTCGTACAGGGAAGATTTTTGCGAGATATAGGGATTCTCCCAGAGGTTTACCCGTATGTCCTGAGATTTCATCTCCTGAAGAAATTCCCGGTAGTCGGGAAAGTTATTCTCAGACCATTCATAAGAGCAGGGATAGGAAGCACTTTGCCAGCCCGGCTCAAGACCTATCACTGCCAGGGGAAAATCGTGCTTCTGATATTCATTGACGACTTCCCGTACATCCCTGCTGTTCATTTTTATGTTGGTTCTGTGCCAGACGCCAAGGGCCCATTTGGGAGGAAGACATCCACCTCCGCAGAAAAGATTGAATCTTGCTGTGCAGTCTTTCAGGTTTTCGCCTTGAAACATTACGAACTGCACCGAATCCGATGCTACGCCTATTTCAATAAATAGCGGTTCATAGAAAGCCTTCCACTCCGGGTCTGTGGCCCGGTCATGCTCAACTATTTTCTCCTTGTCTTCCACGCGCTGTGCCGAACCTATGAAAATAGACACCGGAGCAGGAGTATTGCAGAATATTCCCAGCCCCTTGCTTGTGGCCAGAAAGGGTACCGGGGCGTGGGTCCTGCCATTGTCTATGCCGGAGGAATGATCCACCCGCAAATGATAGACTGCATTCTTGCTTATGACATGTTGGAACAACAGACCGCAACCAAAAACCTGCTCGTCTTTTTCCAGAGGAATGCGCAGGACAGTGTGTCCATTGAAGGAATCAATGCTGATTCTTTCCGGCTTTTCTGTATCGGCAAGTTGCTTTAAATATGGGGCCGGCTTGATTCCGGCAATGCCGGTTAAAGTAATTGAAGCTTCACCTTGTTCAAATGTCCAGATTCCCGGAAAACGGGCATGCCATTTCTTATTGATCATATTATTCTCCTGCCTGCAATATTAATTCCGTCATTCTGAACAAAAAGTTAATGTGCAAAATTTGTTGATGAACAAACGAAATTGAAAAATGTATCCGTTCCCTGTTTTTTGGGGAAATCTCATTAATCAAAAAAATGGGAGTAATCACGGATACGACGAGAGATTAGCATGGATTTGCTGATTTACAACTTGGAAGGCAATATATCTCTGGACGGTGGATTGATCGTCCAGTCAGTATTTTCAGTCTACGGGAGTTAGGCTTTTGCGGAGTTGCTGAAATTGATTCTGTCAATGCTTCCGGAAATCATCGTAAGGCGTATTCTGAGCAAATCTTCAAATGCGCCTGTTTGCTGCGTGCATGGATGCTTGACACTCTACAGGTATTGCAGTAGACGCATCAGAACAATCAGCGGGCATCCAAAACTATCATTGTACATTAACTTTGAATATGACAGAGGCCATTTTTCTTGAGTTTCAGACTTTATCAGCTAAATTAAACATTCAGTAATGAATGGAGAGATAAAAAGGTAATTCACAATGATTCTTGACCGTTTTAAACTCACAGGCAAAAATGCACTTGTAACCGGAGCCGGCCGCGGCATTGGAAGAGCACTGGCATTTGCACTGGCAGAAGCCGGCGCAAATGTGGCTGTCGTTGACATAATTGAGGATAATGCCAGGCAGACCGCCAACGACATAGCGGAAGCCACAGGACAAAAGACTATAGCCGTCACCTGCGACATATCCTACAATGAACAGGTAAAGGCAATGGTGCAGAAAGTCGTCGACACCTTCGGAAAACTTGACATTGCAGTAAACAACGCAGGCATTTCAATTCCAATCAAAGGCATACTCGATGTTTCACCCGAGGAATGGAAAAAACAGATGGACATCAACCTCAATGGCACATGGAACTGCCTCCGTGCCGAAGCGGAAGTTATGATACCCAACGGCTATGGAAAGATCATCAATACCGGCTCCATCTGCGGTCATGTAATCTGGCCGGATCCTCAGCTGCCCTACAGCGTTTCAAAAGCAGCGGTCATACACATGACAAAGGCTGCAGGTGCAGAGCTTATAAAGCACGGCATACGGGTAAATTGCATCTCCCCCGGTGTTACCAAAGTAGCAGACCTTTTCCCTGAAGTCGTGGATGTTTTTTTCAAAACCGCTCCCATCGACCGTTTCGGCTCTCCCGAAGACCATCAGGGAGCAGCAGTATTCCTGGCATCTGAGGTTTCAGACTTCATGGTAGGCCAGGAAATCGTGCTGGACGGCGGCTATACTATAATGTAAAAACAGTCACTGAAACCCGTTCCCTGAAGTACACCCCAAAGGTTGTGTCCAACTTTTGGGGTGCATTTCACTCAATCCGGAACGGAGAGTTTTTTTAATTGAAATGCTTACACGCGTTTCAGTTCATAGCGTATGACCTGGAAACTGCGCGGTTCCGGCAAATGTATCGTCAATGATCTCAATTCCCTGCCGGAAAGTTCAAGCCTCTCCCCTGTAAAATATTCTGCGATATAAATCGAATCCGGCTTAAGGCCTACCAGTTCCAGTTTGAAATCCGGTTCAGTACTTTGAGTGCGTCTGAATATCTGGACCATGCCGTAATCTCTGTCCGGATCGTGTATCTGCTTTCCATTCCATTTTGTAAAATCGCTTTCAGGAGAATCAACCAGCGGGTAAACATCGCCGGTCATGTGAATATCCCGCAGCATTATGCCCCATTGAATAGTTTTGCGGTGCAAATCATAGTCGTGATCAGGCTTGGGCTCCCTTCCGTTGAATTGCCATATTTTACTTCCCAGGCCGCCGCCCAATCCGCTGAAGGCGTGATAAAGATCTTCCATTCCCCAATTCAGAGTTCCATGGAGGGGCAGCCAGTCGTCAAGATACATGTTTTCAAGCTGCACACATTCCACTTCATAGGGGGAATAGCAGCCGAAATCACTTTGACACAAAGGAGCAGCCAAAGTAGCGGCCTTGTAGTCCAGGCGCCTTCCTCCGCTGGAACAGTTGTCTATGAACATATCAGGATAACGCTTTCTCAATTCTTCCCAGAATAGATAGAATCCCTCCACAAACTTCATTTCCGTAATGCCGCTGCGGTCAGGTTCTTCGTTCATCTGCAGGTGCCGCGCGGCGTCCATGTTGAAATCCTCCCGATAATCGTCTATTTTTTCCCTGTCGATTATGCCACAAATTACATCCAGCAGATATTTGCGCGCCTCAGGTATGCCAATATTCAGCAGAAAACTCTCATTCTCGGCTTCATGATTTCCCAGAAGCCATTCAGGATGTTCAGTGAGAACAGCACCACCGGACTTGGAATGGACCCGCAATGACTCGAACCACACAAGCAGCCTCATGCCGGCCTGATGCACTGCGTCCGCTATAGGCCTCAATCCATTTGGATGAGCCCAGGTATTGAAATCCCAGGATCCCACCCTTATGCTCCAGTCTGCGTTGTATGTACTGCATTCAAGAAAGTGCGGGCATGGTCCCGGTCTTCCCATCCACCCCGCATCTATCCACAGATTTTCATAAGGCAGCCCTTTGTCCTTTACCACATTTACCCTCTGGATCTGCTTATCCGTTTCCAGTCCTCCCCATGTAGCCAGGCAGACAGGCGGCTTAAGCAATTCGCCACGGCTGTTCCTCGGAGCATGATGGGCGATCATAAAACGGCGGAACTCGTTCTGTCCGTCACGAATGCTTTTTCCTTCGCGGAAATGGATCAGAATGCCGGGCTGCATGACCTTTTCACCGGGATGAAGCCTGAACGACGCCCGTTTCATGCCGCATCGGATGCGACTGGTCTTCCCACCTCCCATATGATAGTTTGTGATTTCCTTCTCCACAGAAAACTTCCATCCGCCACTCCATCCTATTGCCAGGTTTATTCCGTTTTTCGTATCATTGTCCACTGCAAAAAATGGCAGAAAATCCGTAGAGCACCATGCCCCCTGGCATTCAAGCTCCAACTTATTGGCTCCCGGACGTGAAAACAGATCTCTTTTCAAAGGAAGAAAATCTGAACCGGCCGCCTTTGAGCCAAGATGGTATCTTACGCTGATGCGGCTGTTGCCTTCCAAGACACTGCTGTGCATCTTCTGAAGACCGAAAACAACAGGATCATCCGCCTCGTAGTCAAGAACCGATATATCAGAAATAATGCCGGAATCGCTGTCGGAAATATTTTCAAAATACGGCGTATACTCAATTACGGGGAAATCCTTCCAACGGACAAGTTCCAGAGTCACCCGTACTATGCCGGGCACTGCGTCATAAATAATTTTCTGTTTTCCGTCAGTACCATTTTCAATAATGCACGATACACGGCTCAAGTCCTGCTTTTCACCATCGTAGTTAAATGAAAATGGTTTTATCGGACTTCCTGCATCCAGTAATTCCTCAAAAGTTCTGCGGCAATACATCGAATTTACCCCCTAATGAAAACCTTTTAAATATTTCAACTCTTTTGCTGCGCATAATGCCTGCGTCAACGCATTGCACCTTTATTCGTGATTCCGTTGTTCAATGACCAATGTCTCATCTTTGGCATCGTATGTAAAATCTCCAAAAGCAGAGAGAGCGGCTGCATCTGTCAGAATAAAAGGATAATTTGTGATGGGCACATCTGCCAGATGCCCGCACCTGTAATCAATCACCCCGTATACCTTTCCGGAAAACAGATCAACGACGACCGGCTGCCTGAAAACAGATTCTACACTTCCCTGCACGAAGTTGGCCATTACTGTTGTAATCGGCAAATCTGATGTGACAGGTTCACAGCTCCAATAGGCAAAAAGCGGATATCCTGCACGCTCAAAACAAGCAACCGCCACATTAAACAACTGTGACTGGTCAAGTTTGGAACTGGAGGAATTAAAGATCTCCAGAAAATATGATGAAGCAGGGAATGCGTTTCCGTCATCAAGGAGCATTTTCAATCTTTGCAGAATAAAAAATGCGGGCTTGGGAGAATAGTCTTCCCGCAACATGCCGTAATGGTACCTGTACTTATGCGAATAGTGCACAAAATCGTAAAGATGGAAGCAGGATGTGAGGGAGAGACCGGCATCCGCCAAGTCACGGATAATATGCCTTGCCACCCAGCGTGCCTGAATGTTTTCAGAGGAATCTATTTCACACAGCGCCAAGTCGGATC
>JAZURH010000051.1:0-13388 GCA_045606125.1 Lentisphaeria bacterium
GTATCCGGTCGGGAAGCAACTGCACTGTCAACTCCTATCACAAGCGGCCAGTCAGCACCGGACTCAAGTGCCTGAAGCCGTGCTTCAAGCTGGGTGAAATGCCATCGATGAAACAACTCAAGATACCTGTATCTGCCTGAATCATCCACAAATGCAAAATCGGGAAACAGAAGCATTCCGCCTTTGCATTTTATGTACGGGCACTCCTCGTCCATGTGCCAACCGGAACCAGCCAGCTTCTCAGATATGCGCCTTTTGAAAACCTCCACTTCTTCAGGAACATATGCGCTGCTGCTTCTGCCATTATACACAAGAGAGCAGCTCTCATCCAGATTCAAATTGCGCAATTTTCCGCGATACTCCACTTTTGCCTTCAACTTCCATACAGGCATAAGGCATACATTCGGGAAGAAAGAGGCAAGCTGCAGTCCATAGCTTCTGGCATTGGCCAACACGCTGCCCGGCCCGTCCACGACCATGCGTATATCAGCAGGCATATCCCCGCGGGGAAACCTGCCGCGACACACCACATCGGCAACAAGACGGAAAAACTTCAAAGCCCTCATAAGGCGACGCAGCCGGGATGGAAGCACATCCCTGAACTCAAGTTCAATATTTCTGGAATAAAGCAGAAGACCCTGGACAAGACCGCAGTTGTAACGCTCCAATACCTCACGGGCACTCATATCAAGCTTTCTGACAAGACATTCACAGGCAGGCAGGTCACCGTAAAGCCCACCAGCGGGAACAGGAAAAACATTCCTGACTGCAGAAACATAATCTGACTCCACATCAACACCCCCCGAACGCAGCGCTGAAGCCGATGCCTTGAAAACATTTCTGCGCATATCGGCATAGTCACAGTCTTCAGCAACAGAAAACCCTGCCCTGTCATCAAGTATCTTCCTGATGCCGTTGAACAATTTCAAATTACGGCAACTTGGGGACATGGCATCCAGGACTTCGTCTATCTCTCCCCTGGTCCTTCCCGGTTCATAGGCATCAAGCATTCGGTCAGCCAAAGCAAGAAGCGACTCATCGGCAACGGACACGAAACATGGCAGCACACGCTCCCCGACCAGCCTCACATTAAGTAAATCTTTCGTAAGCACGATGCTGCCTCCTGCGATCACTGGTCCCCCATTCCCCTGTTCCCATACTGAGGATCTCATACAAAACTGCACTTTTTCCAGGCAGAGGCCTGAGTATGCGCCCCAGACGCTGAACATGCTCGCGGGTGCTTCCGCTGCCGGATACCACTATGCCGATCTCGGCCTCCGGAACATCCACTCCCTCGTTCAGAACCTTGCTGGTAACAAGACAGGGATACTCCCCACTGCGAAACATCTCAAGAAACTCCTTCCGCTCCGCAGCCTTTGTATGGTGGGTCAGAACAGGAAGAAGAAAACGCTCCCCGATCATATACGCCGTAGAATTGTCTGCAGTAAACACTATAATGCGACTGTCCCTGTGGCGAAGAAGCAGTTTCCACAGCACATCAAGCTTGGTGCGGCTTCCATTGGCTATCTTCTTTTGAGTATAATACGCCTCCAGCGCTTCCCGTCCACCCGCATTCCGGGAACATGCAATAAGAAAATTTCCCCACCCCTCAGGCGACCCCATATTTATCCGGTATCTGTGCAGGAACGCAACATACCTGTCATGGTTTTCACGGTATATAACTTCCTCATCCTCCGCCATTGGAACGCTTATGCGCTCAGTCCTGTACCTTGAAAGAATGCCTCCTTCCATCTCGTCAATATCCCGCCTGTAGCATATCCGGCCTATCAGAGCATCCAATTCCTGCTCTCCACCGTCCGACCGCTCCGGTGTGGCACTCAGACCAAGCCTGAAAGGAGCAATGCAGCCTCTGGCAAGCCGGCTGTAATACCCACTGGGAAGATGATGGCATTCATCCACCACAAGCATACCGAAACGGGCACCAATGTAATCCATCATAAGCACCGCACTGTCGTATGTGGATACTGTAACAGGCTGTATATCCCTGCTCCCGCCGCCAAGCATGCCGGTCTTGATACCAAAGGCCTCATCAAGTTGCCTGCTCCATTGTATCATCAGATCTATTGTAGGAACTACCACAAGCGTATCCCGCCCCGCATTGGCAATGGCAAGCTGTGCAAGAAATGTCTTGCCAGTCCCCGTGGGAAGAACCACCACGCCGCAGCGTTCCGCCGCTATCCAGGCATTCAACGCCTCACGCTGATAATCCCTGGCATTGCGCTCCCCAGTCATCACAAGAGGACATTTTCTGTAAAGCCTGGCATGATCCTCATATTCGATGCCGCCGCGATGCAAATAAGACACAATAACAGCATAAAGACAGGCATCGCCACGCCATAATTCCACACGCCCATCATACACGAACCCCATGATCCTCATGGGAATATCCGTAATTTCAGGACAATCCACCATGATCGTACCATCCTGGAATAATATCTTTATGCTCAAAAAACAGCCCTCCGGCAGAGCAGCCCATTCTATTGATTGCGATTATGGCGGATGCCGATTGAATTATTCCGCCAGTGATGGTAATTTAATCCTTGCGCCAATGTTGTCCAGACCGGCAGGATTGGTCAGATCAGGAAACACACAATATCATATAGCAATGCCAGAAGAAAAAAGGATATTCCGCACGCAAGATGTACCCAGAGCACCGGGGGTATACGTCTACAGAAACGCAGCAGGCGAAGTCATATATGTAGGAAAGGCCCGCAACCTGCGTTCACGCATGAGTTCATATTTTCAGGCATCAGCCCTTACGACGGCAGATGCAAAAAAGCGGGCGCTGATACACAGCATTGCATCCTACGAAATATTCCAGGTTGCAACGGAATCTGAAGCACTACTGCTTGAGACGCAGTTCATAAAGCAATATGCGCCAAGATACAATGTACTTATGAGGGATGACAAACGATTTCTGAATATCCGCATTGATATGTCAGAACCATTCCCACGCCTGAAACTGGCAAGAATAAGGCGGGACGACGGATGCCTCTATTTCGGCCCGTTCCCCCAGGCGCAGGCCTTGCGGGCGACCGTAGACTTTCTGTCAAAACATTTCGGGCTTCGCACATGCAATGCGCATTCCCCCTCTGCTGAAGACCATCTTCACTGCCTTGAACATATAGTCAGGGCATGCCCATGCCCGTGCACAGGCAAAATATCCGCCGTAGAATATAATGAACGCCTGATGCAGGCAATAAATGTCTTCCGCGGACTGGAAGGAGCGCAGTCCATTCTAAAAGAACTGCAGACACGCATGGAGTCACTGGCTGCCGAAATGAAATTTGAGGAAGCCGCTGAAGTCAGAGACATCATGACTAACCTGAAGACGATAATAGAACCGGCAAGACGATTCGTAAACCAGACCATGATAACCCGCCATGCGACAAACAACCGGGAAGGCATGGAGGCATTGGCTCAGGCCCTGGAAATGAAAGACCTGCCACATACAATGGAATGTTTCGACATGTCAAACATATCCGGAGTGCTGGCAGTGGGAAGCATGGTATGCTTCAAGGAAGGAAAGCCTTCCTCCTCAGACTACAGAAGATTCAAGATCAGAAGCGGAGAAGCGGCAGACGACACTGCGTTCATGTCAGAAGTACTTACAAGGAGATACGGACGCCTGCTCCGGGAAAAACTGCCATTGCCGGACCTGATAGTCCTGGACGGAGGAAAGCCACAGGTAAATGCGGCGACAAATGTATTCAGAGAAATAGGCCTTGAAGGCATTCCATACATCGGTCTGGCTAAAAAAATGGAGACCATTGTCTTCCCCGACGGCAGGGAACTGCTTCTGGAACATGACAACAAGGGACTGAGGCTGCTTCAGGCGATAAGAGATGAAGCCCATAGATTCGCAAACGGCTTCAACCGGGAACTGCGCAGCAGAAGAATATACAACTCCCGGTTGGACGATATCCCCGGAATAGGAAAAGTAAAAAAAGAACAGCTGCTTAAGGCATTCGGTTCAGTAACAGAACTGCAAAAGCACAGCCCTGAAGAAATTGCAGAAAAAGTACCGGGAATAGGAAAGGAAACAGCCGGCAGGATTCTTGATTTTCTCAATAAATAATATGCAAAAATGCACCGGTCCCATCGGTGCATTCCCTATAAAAACTCTGGGATTATTTTTCCCTTGCTGCCTCAGGCTGCCCCCTCCGCTTTCGCATTTCTCCTCTGCCGCGGCTCTTCTTGCCCTTTTCCCCGGGCTTGTCCATGCTTCCTCTTACCACATTCTTTGACTCTGCAAGTTCATCATCGGAAAGAATTCCGTCCCTGTTTTTATCAATATCGTTAAATGCACGCCAGGCTCTTGCCAGACTCAATCTCTGCTGCAGCTTCTTTACATCCAATTCACTATCTGCTGCTGCCCGTTCTGCTTCATTCAGCTTGCCGTCCCCGTCCTTATCGAACTCCTTAACCACATCGGCTGATTTCTCCCGCAGATTATTTATGATACCCTGGCCCTGCTTTTTTTTGAACCTGTTCTTCATCTCAGTACCGGGTTTATCCTTTTTCACTGATTCCGGCACTGCAGACACTGCATTTTCAGCAAAAACAGTACAAGACATCAGAACCAAAACAAGTAATACACTTTTCATGGCAAATTTCTCCGTCGATTTTAATGATTTCACCAATCTGTTCAGAAATATCATCGATGACATCATTATAAACGGGAAATGCCTGATTTTATTTTATAGAACTGATTTCAATGTTTTACGGGACGGGGCAGTGTATATGCAAATATTGAATTGCAAACCGCCATTACAGCTGAAAATGCAAACAGGACTCCAACCCCGAATTTGGCCCAGATCAAGCCCCCAAGCGGTGCAGCAAGAATTGAAATAAGATGGTTTATGGATATTCCTGTTGACATTGTGGAGGCAAGTTCGTCCTGGTCATCCGCAATTCCCCTGATGTAAATGTTCGTAGCCAATGCAGTTGTACTTATTATTGCATCAAACAGGAAGTTCACACATACTACTACAAGGGCAATTTCGGCGGGGAAAATATCCTTTGCAAATCCATACAGTATGCAAACTCCGCACAGTATCACGGTATCCCATATCATGACATTGCGATATCCGACCTTATCCGTGATCCTTCCCACCAGAGGACCAGCAAAAATGTTCACTGCAGCGCAAACAGCAAAAAGCGTGGCCATTCCAGCCGTTGAAAAACCGTATTCCCGTATCAGTACATAAGGAGCAAAGGTAAGAAAAATCTGCTTGCGGGCACCGTAGAAAAGCTCCAGGGCGTAAAACTTGGCAAACTTCCTGTGAAAATACAGTTTGGGGCGCTTGGCAACCGCATCAGGCGCATTTGGGCTGAATGTGCTTATCACGCTTATTACCATCAAAAACGCAATAAAGCTCCAGACCACATCATACATAAGACGCTGGGACAAATCAAACCAACGGCTTCCAGCAAAGAATATGCAGGCCACAACAACAGACCCTGCAACTGTGCCGAAGTTCATAGCACTGGTCAGAAAGCCCAATGAACGCCCTTCACAGCCGGGGCGGGCCACCTGCATAGCTATAACCTGCCTGGACGGCATAACAAGATGCTCGCCAAGACTCCATATCATTATGAAACCCGTAACAAATATCTTGTTGCTGGGTACCATCAGAAAAGCCGCACCCACCATGGATATCATGGTTCCTATGCGAAGTATGCGCCAGTCCGACACCCGGTGAAGAAGAGCAAACATAAACACCAGGACCAACCCGGGAAACTCACGGAAAAACTCCAGCACACCGCGGTCAACGCTGTCCATGGAATACATATCCGAAAGAAAATTGTTCATGGCAGCTGCAAAACAGCCGGTGCCTATGCCCCAGACAAGTATGCTGAGAAAAAATGCCCCCGCTCCAGAACGCTCCTTGAAAACCGAAGAAAAAACCATTTCAAAATCCCTCTGATTCAATAAAAAACGCATTTCAATTGCCGCTGTTTCACAGCACCTTCAAATGCCCCAGTACATCTTTCTCCATAAAATCGCAGTTTTTCGGCATGGGCGCCCCCCAGCTTCTGCTCATATAGTCCACCCGGGTAAGATAAAGCTCCTTACGGGCCCGTGTCAGCGCCACATACAAAATGCGTCTTTCTTCCTCTACCTCTTCTGCGCTGCTGGAGCGGGAATGGGGGAAAGTGCCAGGCTGAACCCGCATTACATAGCATATATCAGCCTCGGTTCCCTTGGCGCTGTGAACAGTTATAAGGGTTATCTTATCCTCGTCCTGAGTTTCATCCCGTCCGTCCTCCGGCTCCAATTTAAAAGACTCCAGAAACTCATACACTCCGGAGAATCTGTCAGCTATTCTTCCCAATGCATCCAGGTCATTCAGGCGCTCATTCCAGTTATCATACTTCTGTGCCAACAGCGGACTTCTGCGGTAAAACTCTATTATCTTTCCAAGATACGGGCCCGGCGCCTCCACATCTACTGCCATATAACGGATAAAAGATGCCGCATCCTTCAAAATCTGCCCATCATCGCTTTTCTTTACTTTAACACAACGCTCCTCAACGGATGCGGCTATGCGCATCAAAGCCTCTGCTCTGTCCCCTCCATTCATTGCCGGAGCCGCCAGCCTGACTGCTGTTACAAGACCTATTCCGGGAAGCAAAGAGAGAAACCTCATCCATGCCATCTCATTATGCAATGTGGCAAGAGCCTCAAAAGTGGAAATGACATCCTTCACATGGGCAGTCTGCAAAAAGCCTATGCCGCCAACCATTCTGTATGGTATTCTATTGTTATTAAGGCAGTATTCCAGCATGCGTCCGGTATATGCGCTGCGCAGCAAAACCATTATCTCCTTTGGAGGAACACCTTCCATAAGCTTCATTTTTATGGAATTCACTATGCTGCGGGCCTCCTCATCGTCATCAAAACACTTGAACATACGGGGAACCACGCCATGACGGGCTCCGGATGAATGAAGCACTCGGCCGTACTCAAGTGGCGAAAGGGCAAGCAGCGCATTCGCCACATCAAGAATATCCTGGGATGAACGGTAGTTTTCCGTCAGTTTCAATGTAACGGAGTCCGGTAATCTGTCACAAAAATGATGTACCGCCTCGAAATCAGCGCCACGGAAACCGTATATGCTCTGTGCATCATCACCAACGCAGAACAACCCCACTTCCGGATACAGCCCCTTCACAATATCCCACTGCACCTGGCTTGTATCCTGCATTTCATCCACCAGCACATAGTCCAGACTGTCCTGCACCCGTTTTCTGAAGCCTTCATTTTCAGCCAGTTTGTCCGCCACAACGGAAAGAATGTCATCAAAATCCAGATATTCGTTTTTCTGCTTGTATTCCAGATAATTATTCCACACCTCCAGTATCAGTTCAGCTGTTGCATCATGCTGGAAATGACACTTTTCAAGGTGATTTGAAATCTCATGACGCCTGTTACGCGCCAGTGAAAATGTGGATGCTATGTGTCTTGCATTGGGAAGTATGCCTTCCCTGCCCCCTATTTTATTTCCATTATACCTGATTTCACTGCGTATCTTTGAAATAAGCTGCTCCTGATCCGCAGCATCAAGTATCTTCAGGCGGCTGTATCTGAAATATCCGGAGTACCTGTGTATGAGACTGAGACAGAAACGGTGAAATGTTCCGACAAACACACGCCTGCCAATGCCTGGAAGCTCCTTTTCAAGCCGTTCCTGAACCTCTGCGGCGGCGCGTCTGGTAAAGGTCAACATGGCAATCTTTTCAGGCTGGACACCTTTGGTGCCAAGCAGAAACACGGCACGGGCCACCATAGTGCGGGTCTTGCCGCAACCGGCGCCCGCAAGTACAAGTACACCACGGGCATCACCGTTATACATGGCGGCAGCACGCTGCTCCGGATTCAGGCTGCCCATGAAATCCGCAGTGTCATCAAGCCGGACCGTGGAAGATATCGTCCTGCTCTCCATCGATCCATCTTTCCTGCTGCACAATGGACACACTATGCGACCCCGAATATGCTCAAAGGGGATCATACTGATTTCCCCGCATACAGGACATTTGTATTTAAAATCCATAGGGCATTGTTCTCCGTATCAATCATTCCATGCCATCTGCATAAATGCACGATGGACGGATTTGTCTCCATATTTGTCCTCCGGCAATGCAAGTTCCTCTTCGCTGTAACCGGAATGTATCTCATGCACCAGTACCTCTTCACCACTGACATCAAATGCGATGCGCCATGTGCGGTAAGCGAGCATGCCATCAACCATCCTGTTCCGCCTGGGATTGCACGGTTCCATGCCAAGCCTGTCCATTACAAAGGCCCTTATGCAGGGCACGCCGTTGGTCTCCAGCCAGGAAAGCTGACATTCCGCCCTCTGCGAAAAAACAACAGTGAAATGCCTGTCCTCAAGCCCGGTCCACCCTGGTGAAGCATCAGGAAAGGCATCGGCAAAAGGCAGGTAGGGCTTTATATCCAGAACAGGCGTTCCATCAAGCAGATCATGCCCGCATATTTCAATATTCAATCCGTCAATCTTCACAAGCCGTACACAGCTCATGCCTATACCGTTTGGGCGATGGGGAGAACGGGTGGCAAATACACCCATCTTGCTTTCAGTATGGCGCGGCGGCCTGACCATGGGGCGCCACCCGTCCGCCTGGTCAAAGCAGAACAGCACCCATATATGGGAAAATGTGTCCAGACCTGTCAATGCCTGTTCAAAATCATGTCCGCGCTCAAGTTGGATAACTCCTCGGTTGTCCCCTGAAAAAACACCCTGCCGGGGTACGTCATAAGGATATCTTTCAAGACAGCGAAATATTCCTATTGGCTGAATATCCATTACATCTTCCCCGTTTCAAGGTATTTCATGCCTGAGGCGATCTGCTCCGCGTTACCGAGCAGCAATATCTCATCTCCTCCGGAAAGCACAGTATCAGGTCCCGGATTCTCCATGCTGCAGCCGTCCCTGCCGGTGATCCTTACAACAGTCGTACCCGATACATTCCGTATCTTCAATTCGCTGAGACTCTTTCCAACTGCAAAGGCGAGACCGTCAAGCTTCACTTTTTCAGCACGCAATTCCAAAAATCCTGTCAATGCAGAAATGCCACCGGCTTCTATGCTTTCCTGCGCCAGCAGCTCACTGGCCCTGACAAACTGCTCCCGGTCTGCGGAAAGGAAAAGTACATCCCCTTCAGCAAAACGGCGGCCCGCATCAGGATTGCTTATCATCCTGCCTTCAGCATCCTGTATTCCCGCTATGGTAGCTCCTGTTCTGTTGCGCAAATGCAGCTGTGCAAGATCCATTCCGATAGCACCTGATCCCGCAGGCAAAGGCAGCCGCAGCAGCCCACCATTCTCCGCTTTGCCGACGGACATGTCATATTCCTCTCTCTCCAAAACCATCTGCAGCGTATTCTGCCCATCCAGAACAACAGCCTTGATTTTTTTCCAGAAAACCAGACACAACAGCGCATAAAAAGCAAGCATGCTGACCACAACACCGCCATCCATCATAAGCATGGCACTCATATATGTGAACATCAGCAGCATGGCAAATATAGCAAGAAGGATCACGCAAAGGCGGAAAAGGCGCTCAAGAGAGACATTCAGGGAATTGTTGGCAATAACAGGCAAAATGGCGCCGCCAAGCAGTTTTCCAAGATTCCTGGCATGCAGAAAAGCACTCACCATAATGAAAAAACATATTACACAGGTAACAAGCCAGACTGACAGATTGCGGATACTGTCAACGGGAAGCATAGCTCTCACTTTTGACAGGTTTCCAATGTAGTGCATGGCAAAAAACACTGCCGTCATTAAAACAAGGTCCATAGCATAAAGCATAAATGAACGGCGAACCAGCGACCAGCAGGAATCCTGCCTGACCTTTTTACCGGAACTGGACATCCATGAAGTATATCCATTCATGAGATGCAGGATTTTTGGAGACAGACGGCTCTCTATATACTCACCCAGTGGAACTGACGCCCTGAGCAGAAAGGGATTGAGCAATGTAGTGAGAACGGATGTTCCCACGGCTATCTGGTACAACCTGGGATAAGGTGCCTCGCCATTGTTCAATGTCATGCCGAGAAGCGCAACCATATAGGAAAAATCCCCTATCTGTGCAAGCCCGGTGCCTATTTTCAGCGCATCCTTGTGGGACTGCCCCGTCAGATAGGACATTATCGTGCAGTTGAAGGTCTTGCCCGCAAGCACAAGCAATGACAACACAAGTATGGACAGCCAGTTGTTAATCATCTCCATCGGCTTCACCATCAGCCCGACGGTGACAAAAAACACGGCGCTGAACATATTACGCAAGGCGCCGGTGTTTTCATACATCCGGCGCGAAACACTGGACTTTGCCACGACGGCCCCCACAAGGAAGGCGCCCAGGGCAAGGCTGTACTCAAGTTTCTCCGCAATGAACGCTATGCCGAAACATATTCCCAGAACCACCACCAGCAGTGTTTCATCATCCTTCATGCGGCTCAGCCTATCAAGGAAGCGCGGTAACAGCATCATGCCGAACACCATCACGGCAACCAGAAACAGACCCAGCATTCCAAGATTTCTGACAAGCTCAAATGCATGGAAACGCCCCGTAAGGGACAATCCCGTAAGAACGGCCATCACGCCTATGGTCATCACATCCTGGCTGATGGTAGTACCGAATATAACGGAGGCAAAGTTCTCCTTTGAACAGCCCATCTCCTCAAGACTCTTGGCAAGGAGAGTAGTGGAGGAATCGCACACCATGGCCCCCAGGAAAAGACTTGGAAGCATGGAGAAGCCAAAGAAATAGCGTCCCAAGGCATACCCAGCCACAAGCATGGCAAGCAAATCAAATATGGCAGTAGGAAATATGGTACCGCCTATGCGGCGCAGTTTCTTTATGTTCAGTTCAAGACCAAGGGTGAACATAAGAAATATGACACCCAGATTGGCAAGGGCACTGACGCTTTCATTGCTCGATATAAGAAAACTGCTGACATGAGGTGAGGCGCCAATCAAGGCACCTGCCACAATATAGCCGATGACTTTCGGCCAGCCCAGACAGTGAAAAAGCGCGGCGGCAAGACCTGCCATAAGCATAACGGCGGCAAGATCCTGAACTATGCCTGCCCTGCTTATTTCCGTCACAGCCAATAACAACATATCCTACACCCATTCCCTGAAACAGGGACGCGCCCCGCACGGGGAGCGCATCCATCCCACTGCAGCAGACACGTCTCCGCCACAGCATCAACTGCAAACTCAACGGCACTTGAGCATAATCAATTCAGCCCTGTTCTTGAATTGCTGATATATATACTTCATGGGCAGGACCAGACCGTCATTCATAAGCTCAGAACCTGTATATGTCCTGTCTCCATACTCATAGACGCCATCAGGACGGAGCCCCACAGGGTACACCGTGCGCTCAGGCACCTGATCGCTGGCAACATACTGGAGAATAAGGATCGCATCCTTGCCATCTGTAAGCTCCAGAGCCTTGAAACGCTCGGTATCATGGATGCAATAGCCGTCACAGTTCCTCATAAACTCCCTGTTCTCCTTGAACTTGGCTACATATTCCGCAGCAAGAGCCTTGTTCTCAGGTGAAAGGCTTGCAATGTCACCAGTGAAACCATAATAACCTCCGGTGAAATTTATCGCAAGGAGAGACTCCATATCCACCTGCTCAAATTCTTCCCATGTGGCCTCATTGGGTGTGAGAAGAGGACGACGGGGCTCCTTACCGAAGAAGGGGACCTGCCCATCAATCTGACGCAGTACAAGCCACCTCATAAGCTGTCCGGGCAGGAAACGGCGCCAGAAACCGATTATCATGTCAGTCTGCCGGAAGGGATTGCCGTTATCGCTGGGGAACGCAATGTCAAAATGCTTGATTGCCTCAAGATCCGTGCGCAAAGCACCGCTGGCGCAGTTCTCAATGATGAACTCCGGATGTGCTGCCCGTACCTCGTCTATGAGCTGGTAGTACAGCTTGGAATAGCGGTAGTGGGCTGCGCCGGTGTCATCCACGCCCTGCTCCGTGTTCATATCAGTCTTCATGTACTTGAGACCATACTTCTCTATGAGATCCAGCAATGTGCGCTTCTGATATTCGTATGCCTCTGGATTCTCCAAGTCTATGCGGCAGCAATGATGCTCCGTCGGAACGGGGATGAACCACTCAGGATGCTCAAGAACCACAGGCGTCTTCTCGTAGAATCTCTCCGGCTCCGTCCAGATGCCGAAGCCCAATCCGGCAGCCCGTACCTCATCCGCAAAGTCCTTCATCCTGCCGAAGAAGGCTTCATCAGTCCTCTCCCGCCAGTCACCGACAGCCTGCCAGCCTGCACCGCAAGGCCCGAACCAGCCAGCGTCTATGACAAATATCTCACAGCCAATCTCAACCGCTGCTTTCAGCTGCTCACGGAGACGGGGAACATCCAAATCGGAATACACATCAAGCCAGGTATTGAACTCAATGGGCATGGGCCTGTTTGGAATGTCCATATTACCGCGGATAAAACGGTGAAGTTCACCTGTTGCAAGATCAAAATCCTTGAAATGATGTACGATCACCTGGGGCAGTTCCCACTCCTCGCCGGGCTGCATGCGGAAGGCAAGGGTCTCATCCGAGATGCCCAGGTCCACACGAAGCGGAGGTGTAGTATTGCTCAAAGGCATTGGAAGAACCCGGATACGCCAATCACCAAGCGGCAGCACATGGAAGGCGATTCCCTCGGGACGCCCCAGCTGGCGCATGGCAATATATGGTGAATTGCCCTCGGTTGTGCGGGCGTTGGCATGGGTCAGGATAATCCCCCTGTCCTCAACAGGCGCCCAGTGCCCCCGGTTCTCGTCACTCCAGCGGTTGAACTGGGTGAATGCCTCGTATGGAGCCGGGGGAAGAACTACGCTGACAAAGGCCTTGTTAAAGCAGATCTCATTGCCGGAAATGTTCTTTATGACAGGCGAAATCAAAGATATGCCATTCTCTTCACGGCTGCTGCTGCGTATCTCAAATACACCATCAACTACAGCATCAAGACTGTCCAAATTATAATAGCGGCCGTTGCAAAGTGCGGTCAAACCAATATACTTTTCCTTCAACATGTATTCTCTCCTGAAATAACATAAAAACAACTACCAAAAGAAACAAGCTTAAATTATATCATGGCGGGAAATATGCAATAGTGATACTATGTTTTTTTAGTGCCTTTTAAAATCAAAATATGCGGCAGCAGCATTCCGGCACACAAAAAAAGCCCCCGCAAAAAACGGGGACTTCTTACAATCAAAAACAGTTCTGATCAGGGCTGAACTGTGTGCCCTGAATCATCCCGCCATCCAGTGTTGAATGAATAGATATTATCCT
>JAZURH010000052.1:0-3939 GCA_045606125.1 Lentisphaeria bacterium
AGCATGAGGGCATACGCACCGCTGAATGGATTCTGCTTGTCAGGAACTCACCGCTTCCTGCTGTTGAGGATGTGATTGCCGTACTGGGGCTTCCTTTGTTTGTGAAGCCGGCCAATGCCGGGTCTTCTGTCGGTGTGGTAAAGGTGAGTTGCGCAGAAGATTTTGAAGCAGCTGTTGCCGAGGCTATGAAATATGATTCAAAGGTTCTTGTGGAAAAAGCCATCATTGGTCGGGAAATAGAATGTGCAGTCATAGGAAATGAGGAACCGTTCTGCGCTGTTCCCGGGGAAATAGTTTCCAAAAGGGATTTTTATTCATACGATGCAAAATACAATGATGCTGATGGCGCTGAACTTGTGGCACCTGCTCTGCTTCCACCCGGTGAAATGGAGAAGATGCAGGAACTGGCTAAAAAGGCCTATCTTGCCCTTGGCTGCAAGGGTATGTCAAGGGTGGATTTCTTCTTCACGGATGATGGTGAGTGGATTCTAAATGAAATAAATACTATCCCCGGTTTTACAAGAATCAGCATGTATCCCAGGCTTATGGCTCTGTCCGGCATGGATTACAGCAGTCTTGTTGACAGACTGGTGGAATTGGCACTTAAGTAGTTAACGATCATAATATATGGATCTTCCCCCGGGGGATTTTTCAAGGAGGTTGCTCCATGACTGACAGACAACAGCTTTCCGAGAGTCTGGAAGATTATCTTGAGACTATTTCCAGGCTTACAGAGATAGAAGGTCATGCCCATACAAAGAAGATCGCTGAATGCATGAATGTTAAAATGCCTTCAGTGACGGCAGCATTGAAACAACTGGCCGGCATGGGATATGTGGAATACAATACGCATTTTCCGGCAAAGTTAACCGAAAATGGAAGAGTTGTGGCGGATAGAATACGCAGGCGTCACAATGTGTTGAGTCATTTTTTCTCTCTTGTGCTGGGATTGCCGGAAAAAGTGGCAACTGATACCGCATGCCGCCTTGAACATCTTGTGGACGAAAGTACCATAGAGCGCTTTGTGCTGGTATCGGATGCCATTTCAAGGCGCGCAGAGGCGGAAGAACTGCGGGTATTTCTTACTGATGCGATGCGCCCCGAGAATATGGATGCGCTGCTTCTTGCTGATTGCCCCAACGGTTGCCGTGTGAAGATCAGCTGCATAGGGCGCAATGCCGGTGAAGACTGCTTTTTGAAGACTGGCGACATAGTTGATATAGGTGCGATGGCCCTTGATTCCAGTTGCATTTTTGTACAAGTCAATGGCGAGGCAAAAAGCGTGTCCCGGCGAAATGCAGAAAATATCTGGGTAAAGAAGGAAAGCTGATTTCTCTGTTGCTAAAAAATAAAGCGCGTTCTTTATGAAGTGAGCTTCATCAGGAACGCGCTTTTTAAGTTATGTGCTGCGTTTTCTGCAGGCTTAGAGTCCGGGGCTCATACTTATGTTGAATCCCTTCAGTTTCTGGCTGTCAGCCGGCATTGAATTGTACGGATCCTTTATTGCCGAGACATGACCATCGCCAAAACTCATGTTTGCGGAACCATTGCGATAGTCGGCGGTATATGATGAGCCGGATGTGAGCTTGTCAAGATTTGTGAGGGCACCACCGTGCTTGCCGCATCTTCTTCCCATGTCTGACCACCAGTAGAAGGAATGGGATGAAGTAAGGCAGGAGTCTGCAAAGAATATAGCTTCTGACGGAGTGGACATTTCATTGACTTTTTTCATTCGGCGCTGCTGGCGGTATGCTGCGTTTGCAGCACCTTTATTTTCCAGTCTGTACTGCCAGTCTCCGGTGGTGGAATTGCGCATATAGTGGGTGTAGCTGTACATACCACTTTTGTAGCTTCCCCATTTTTGCTGTTCAGACGGGCAAACAAGCACAGGGGTATTCTTCATTCCTTCCTCATTTTGAGCGAAAGAAACGTTTGGACCCATGTATTTCAATATAAGGGTTATCCAGGAACAACCGGGGGCGCCTTTGTCACTCCAGACGGTTGGCAGAATCCAGTCCTCGTATTCCGACTGGTAGAAAGCATCGTAATTGGCAAGTGTCTTCAAATTGTTTGTGCAGGAAACGGCCCTTGCCTTTTCTCTTGCTTTGCTTAATGCAGGCAGCAGCATGGCTGCAAGTATGGCAATTATTGCTATTACTACAAGGAGTTCAATAAGTGTGAATCTCTGTTTCATGTCACACGCCTCTCTTTTATTCGGAACAGTGAGGTTTTGGGGTGCCTGAGTTACATATCTTCATCCATACATCATGAATTTTACAAAGAAAAATCTGAAATGCAATATAGTTTGATTAAAAAAAAACACAGATATCCCATAAAAAATGCACCCCAAAGGTTGTGTCCAACTTTTGGGGTGCACTTCAGTTATGGGATATCTGTGGTTTTTTTTGCAATTTCATTGTATATTAAAACCTTTTTCCAAACCGTAATCGTTCATGGTCTCTTCGGGATCACGTTTAGTTTCAACATGACCGTCGCCGAAACTCATGTTGGCAAAGCCGTATCTGTATTTTAGAGTTGATTCTTCCGGGTTCAGCAGATGGGCACCGCCATGCCGTCCGCAGGGGCGCATTGTAGACCACCAGCTGTGAGCGGGAAGAGACATGGTGTTGCTGTCTGCCATGAAGATTGCCTGGGCAGGAGAGGACATTTCACCTGCTTTTTTCATCCGTCTTTTCGGTATGTAGCTCTTGTTTGAGCCCAAAGCGTCCGCATTGGATGGCCTGTAACTGTAGTGGCCGGTGGTTACATTTCTTACATAATGAGTGTAACTGAACAATTTTACTGTATGGCTTCCCCACCCTATGCTTTCTGTGGGGCATACAAAAACGGGATGGTCCTTCATGCCTGTCGGAGTGATAGTGAAATCCACATTCGGGTTATAGTATTGCTTCATAAGATAGATCCATGTGGGACCTGAGCTTGAGCCGTCCTTCCAGGCAGCAGGAAGTATCCATCCGTCATAGTCGTCCTGATAGAGAGCTTCCCATGTGGTCATGGTCTTGAGGTTGTTCGTGCATGAGATGGTACGGGCCTTCTCCCTGGCTTTGCTTAAAGCTGGCAGCAGCATGGCCGCCAGTATGGCAATGATGGCTATCACAACAAGGAGCTCTATAAGGGTGAAAGTCTTTTTCATTTTTGATGCTTTATGTTAAGTTGAACCATTTTTTACGTTCCTGTCAGAAGCCGGCGCTTGCATTTATATTGAACCCCTGGAGCTTGATATCGTCCGAAGGCATTGAATTATACGGATCCCTGACAGTCTCCACATGTCCGTCCCCGAAGCTCATGTTGCCTGAGCCGTTCAGGTAGGCCGCTATTGTGCTGCTGCCTGAATAAATATTGTCTGCATTGGTCAGGGTGCCTCCATGTTTGCCGCAGTATCTTGCATGAGCACCCCACCAGGTGAAGCAATGGTTGTTTGTTATACAGCTGTCCACAAAGAAAATGGCTATGGATGGAGTTGACATTTCATTGACTTTCTTCATGCGGCGCTGCTTTCTGTATGCGGCATTGCTTTCCTTTCCTGTTCTTGATTGATAGTTGCCGCAGGTGGTATTGCGCATATAGTGGGTGTAGCTGTACATACCATTTTTGTAGCCGCCCCACTTCTGCTGTTCAGATGGACAAACAAGCATGGGGGCTTTCTTCATTCCTTCCACATTTTGAGTGAAAGCAACATTTGGACTTATGTATCCCATTACAATCGGTATCCAGGAGCAGTCGGGGGCTGAATTGTCGTTGACTATCACTGGCATTATCCAGTCCTCATAGTCATGCTGGTAGAAGGCATCGTAATTGGCAAGCGTCTTCAAATTGTTTGTACAGGAAATGGTGCGGGCCTTCTCCCTGGCTTTGCTTAATGCTGGAAGAAGCATGGCGGCCAGTAAAGTCGGATCGTAGCCATGTCGTTCTGTGTGC
>JAZURH010000053.1:0-15537 GCA_045606125.1 Lentisphaeria bacterium
GCCGAGTTCAGCCTCCCTGCTTTCGACAGGGTTTATAAGGTAGGACTTGATACGGCTGATGTCTCCGGCTGATACTTCGCCCTTGAGTCCGTACACAGTTGCAGTCCGGACAAGGGGACGCTCCTTCTGTGTAAGCAGCTGCACGCACTGGGCAGCTGAATCAGCACGCTGGTCATACTGCCCCGGCAGATACTCCACAGCAAAGAACACACCGTCATCAGCGGGAAGTTCATCCTCGAAGATTCTGTCACAATTGGGTTCTGACAGGATGCTGTCTCTGGCAGAAGCATATTCTCCGTCTTCCAGACCTGAAATATCATATCTCTTGAGAACGCGAATGTCGGCAAGCCCGGCAATTCCCAGATTCTCCCTTATGTCTGAAAGCAGCTGCCTTGCTTCCACATCAAAGCCAGTCCGTTTTTCAACAAAAACACGCCTTACCAAATCGCCCATTTTCACGCTCCTGCTATTGTATTTGCGTCTGCTGCCTTTCCGAATGTAACGCTGTGGGGCATCATTTCAGATGCGCGTTCAGCAACGTTCATCAAGTGGGCCGAAACGCGTTCCAGATTGGAAAGTATCTCAACGAACACCACGCCTTTTTCCACGGTGCATGCCTCCATGCGAAGACGGGCCTCGTGGCTGTTTTCGCATCTGGCGGTCATCTTTTTCACATTTTCGCCCAGCTTAAGCACTTTCTCTATGCTTTCCATGTCATGGCGCCTCAGTCCATAAAGCAGCACAGATTTCATCATTTCCAGTTCATCTCTTATCACATGAAGCTCGTTGACCGCCTCTTCGGAGAACTTCAAGTTCTCATATTCCTCCACGGGGAGCAGTTCGAAGATATTTATTGCACGGTCACCGATTCGCTCCACGTCATTTACGCAGTGCATAAACACGGGAACAGCCAGGGACTGGCTCTCGGTAAGATGCTTTCTCGTAAGTACGACCAGGTAGTCTATGATGCAGTGCTGTGTAGCGTCAATCCTGGATTCCATGCCGTCAACTGTCTCCCTTGTGACCTTATCCTCTCCCATCACAGCATCAAGGCTTGTCCGGGTAAGTTTCATGGCCTCGTCAACCATGGCGATAAGACCGGAAAACACCTGAGAAAGAGCTGCCGACGGTGTATTGAGAAGGCGCTCCTCAAGTTTGCAGAGAGCGAGGCTTTCTGCATCCTCCTCCTTCTTATCAGGAACAATTTTTCTTGACAACCACGCTATAAGAGGTATGCACGGCAGGAACACGGCCACGCTTACAATGCTGAACAATGTATGAGCCGATGCCAGGTGACGCCCCAGATTCTCGGGAACTTCGGTGAAAACTTCACCGGCTGTTATCACATCTACCAGTTTCATGAAACATGGCACACCATCCCAGGGAATGTAAAGGAACGGCATGACAAGGACAACGCCCATGACCTTGAACACCAGAGACGCCACGGCTGCCTGTCTGGAAGTGCGGCTTGCGTTAAGACTGGCAAGCAGACCAGTGATGGTTGTTCCGATATTGTCTCCGAGGATCAGTGGGACAGCAGTGTAGAAATTGAGCAGACCGCTGTCCGCCATGGCAATGGCAAGACCAACTGTAGCCGAGCTGCTCTGAATTATAACTGTCATCAATGTTCCGACGAAAATCGCGCCCAAAACGGCCATAAAAGGCGGCAGTGACGAACCGGCCTCCGGTGCGCAGTCAAACGCATGGAATGCAGACATGAATGTGGGGAAGCTGGCAATTCCCTTGAGCTGCGCAGACATTATCATCATTCCGTAGAACAGAAGACCGAATCCGAGTATCGTGCTTGCAATTCCCCTTATTCTGTCACTCTTGGCGAACAGTATCAGGGCAACGCCAATGAATATTGCCGGCATCACCAGGCCGTCAAGATTGAAGGAGACCATCTGCGCAGTCACGGTGGTTCCTATAGCGGCTCCGAGAATTACGCCTATGCCCTGAGTAAGGTTGAGAAGAGCTGAATTGATGAATCCCACAACCATGACCGTGGTGGCGCTGGACGACTGGATCAGGGCAGTCACAACAAGTCCGGCAAGCATGGCATTGAAATTGTTGCTGGTGAACATCTGCAGCAGGGATTTAAGCCTGCTGCCAGCAATCTGCTGAAGCCCGTCACTCATCATCTTCATTCCGAATATGAATATGGCCAGTCCACCAAGCACGGCAATGGTAAGATTCATCCATCCTATGGCCATGACCGTCAGCACCACAGCCCTGATATTATTCTTATCCGAACCGATTTCAGCAAGGACTTCATATTTTCCGGTAACGCCTTTATGGGTGACCACGGAAACCGAAATCTTTCCATCCTTGTCAGTAACGGATTTTTCGGCTACCACCTTTGCCTTGGAGTTTCCTGACTTGAGAGAAAAGAACACAGGCACTCCAGCTGCCGGCTTACCTGCGCCGTCTGTCAAGGTCAGCGTTATCGGTTCGTCCAATTTCTTGCCCGCGCGCACTTCCTGGTTATTACCTGTAATCGTGACGCCTGAAAGTGCATGGACCATCAGTGGCTTCACTTCAGGATAATCCACGCATTCAACACGGAAATACTGGTCACCGAAAACAGGAGCGCACTTAAGACGCGCCCGGAAATTTCCACCGGCATCACTGACGCCTTCAGCCGGCTCAGCGGATGATCCCGGTGTCAAAGGGACGATCCTCAATTTGACGTTAGGCACTTCCTTTCTCTTGGAAAGTCTGCCGAATGCACCCTTTGTCTGAGTGGAAAGCACCTCAACATTGAGCATATCGTCACAAACGCCGCCTGCAACACAAGTCTGGGCATTGCCGGAAAACACCTGCAGCTGCCCGGGAACAAGCTTCTCCTTTTTTCCGTCCCTGCAGCCAAGAATCAAACAGGCAAAGACCAGGACAGACAAAAGTGCCGCCATGCTTAATACCCTATTTTTCATTCCAACCATCTGATCTCCTGATTTTTTCATTTACCCACCTTGCTTTCAGATAAGAGGAAGAACCATCAGCACCAATGCGCAAAACAGAAGTACCAATGCGGCAATGCGACCCTTGCGGCGTCCTGCCCACATCTCAAGCAATTCTCGTATGCGCCAGGGAATGCCTATCATAAAAAGACCTGCCACTCCGAGAAGCAGACAGCATAAGGCAAACAGCGGACGCAAACACACTTCATTTCCAAAACCGCGGCGCAATAATTCATTTACCGCCAAAATAAAAAAACCGCCGCAAACCCGGCAGAACAAATAGTCTATGAAAAACCAGGACATGACGGCGAGTACAGGGACAAGAAGCCATACAACAGGATGCAGCGATGCAAGAGGTCCCTCCAGCATCAGGCATCCATGCCATGCGCACCACACAAGACAGGGCACGCCGATAACAAGAGCAGGCCACCTCCAGCGGGGACTGCGGGCAAAGACTTTTCCACCACGCCAGAACATGAAGCCGTGGAAAATGCACATGGCTGCTGTCAGCCATGACAAAGCCGTAAAAACTATATCCATTGTCTGAACACCATTTTAAAACCATATCATCGACGACATGCCCAAAACACAGAGATTTTGAACAATCATTATATAATATAGCTCCTTATGGCTGTTGATAAATATGACAGATGGAATTTTATTGAAAATGATGCAAACATTTTAAGGTGCAGGCGCCTATTTGCCCAATTCTGTGGGACCGTCCTCCGTGCAGTCTGTTCCTGCACTCCAGTCTGGCTTCTGTCCGCGCACCTGCTTTGCAAGCCACTGACACGCCGTTGCCGCAAATATTTCATGTGTTCCTTCAAAAAGTGTCAGTCTGACATTTCTGGAAGCCCTGCGCAATATGATCTTTCTTCCTTTGTAGGAAGGATCCTCTGCATGCATCCCCTCCAATTCTTCGGGAAGCGCCTCGTTCTGTACGATATAGTCAATGTAATCGCTGCGAATTCTGTCTTCCGGAAGTGCCAGGGCATTATATGCGTTCAGAGCCTGGCTTACAGGCACACTGCCCGTATGGCCGTCATGTATGCCGGTGCTGATATCCACTGGTAATTCCATTGCATTCTGCAGCCATGTAAGCGGCGAGCGCAGTCTGGCTTCTTCGGCGGCATTTTCATCCTCAGTGACATTTCCCATGGCCAGTTCAATATGCTCAGCGTACAAATTGAAACGGGTCCCTTTGCACTGGGAATACCAGGCCGCCACATCGGAAATGGGACACCAGGCCGAGACCGCCGTCCACAGATCGGGTCTGCGTCCCGCCAGATAAAGAGAGCAATGCCCGCCTCCTGACCCGCCTGTCAGATATATTCTTGTCGGGTCAACATTGGCCACCAGTTTCATAAATGCGACCGCGTCCTCCAGGTCCGAGACCACATACTGGGAACAGCAGGCCTTTGAAGTCCAATTCGGTCCGCGGAATTCTGGGTATATCATATTCCAGTCATTGTCAATGCAGTACTTTGAATACAATTCATAGCCATTGCGATGATCATTGCTCCAGGTATGAAGCGCCACAAGAAGGGGGCGGGGCGATGATGAATCAGCAAAATGCACAAATGCCTGCTGCATCGATGAATCTATTTTACAAGGGTAAGTAAGTTCCTGCATTTTGTTCTCCTGGCTTTTGTCTTTTTTGTAAAAACACCGTTTTCGCCTATCAGGCCAGAGGCGATATGTCGGCAAGGGCATCCGGTACAAGTTCAAGCAGATCATCAGCTACTACAGAACGATCCGGCAACGCAGAGATATCCACAGCATGGCCGTGGACAAATACCGCCAGTCTGGCAGCATCCCATGGATCCATCTTCTGTGCAAGCAGGGAAGCTGTCATTCCCGCAAGCACATCTCCGGAACCAGCTGTTGCAAGCGCCGGACCGCCTGACATATTTATTGAGACCGCACCTTCGGGAGAATGTACCTTCGTCTGCGGTCCTTTGTGTATTATGAACAGACATGATGGCATCATCTGCAATATTTCCGGAATGCCATCCTTAAGCGCTGCAAGTTCGCCATCGTGAGGAGTAAGAAGGACAGGCGCAGTCCTGCGCAGCATCTGCCTTGCGCCACGCTTGCCAGATGCTGCAAGAAGGCGCAATCCATCCGCATCGATCACCAGCGGGACATCCAGAGCCAGAAGCCTCATAAGAAACTCCTCCTCCACATTGCGTCCCGTACCGGGACCATACAGAATTGCGCTGTATCTGGACATATCCAGCGCATCAAGATCCCCGACTGAAAAACAGGAACCGCTGCCGATATTACGGAGTATTATGGAAGAATCGACAGGGTCAACATGTGCTTTCCCGGGAACAGCCAGAGTGACAAGCCCGGCGCCAATGCGCCCAGCCGCCCTGGCGGCAAGTACAGAAGCGCCGGGATAATCCGATGAACCGGCAAGACACAGCACATGGCCAAAATCGTACTTGTGTGATGTCCTGCGGCGGCGTCCCAACAATAAACGGGCCTCATCCCCGCCGAAAGCCATGGCATGTTCATCCGATGAAAAAGTATTTTCTATTCCTATTCCCACGACACGCAGCACTCCGCTGCATTCAATGCCCCGGCCAACAAACAGCCCCTGCTTAGGCGAGTGCATGGTTACTGTCATATCGGCGATGACAACGGACTCTCCGCTTCCGTCATCGGCATTAAGTCCTGAAGGCACATCAAGGGATATAACCGGCAGACCGGATAAATTGATCTTCTGAATGAGCCCTGCCGTTTCAGGCCGCACCGGGCCATTGAGCCCGATGCCAAGCAGTCCATCTATTATCACATCCCCGGGTTCAGGTCTGAACTCATCGACAAACTCCAGCCCTTCCCGAAACTCTGCGGCCGCTCCCCGATGTTCGGCGGCCGTTGTATAAACCACTGCAGGGCAATCAAGATGATGGGCAACCACAAAGGCATCGCCACCGTTATTACCGCCGCCTGCCACAACAAAATAGCGTCTTCTGTGTCTGACAGGCAGCCTGTTCCTGCAAAAATCGACTATTTCCCGGGCGGCATTTACTCCAGCATTGAACATAAGCTCCCGCTCGGGGATACCGGAGGCCATGGCCTCCTGCTCTGCGCAACGCATTTCAAAAACTGATATGATCGCAGGCATATAAAAAAATGATTATTTGTGCAAAACTTATCCGGGGTATCACAGCTTGAGAGCCTTCAGTGCCTCGGCCCTGTGGGACAGATTGTTCTTGACTTCCTGAGGCAGCTCGCCGAAGGTTTTGTCATATCCATCAGGAATGAAGCCGGGATCATAGCCGAAACCACCTTCTCCTGCCGGTTCAAGTGCGATCCTGCCATTGACTTCACCTCTTGACACGGCTATTATGCCTTCCGGAGAGGCCACGGCGATAACGCACACAAAACGTGCCCGCCTGTCAGTCACACCCTCCATCTTGTCCATAAGCTTTTTCAGGTTGCGCCCGTCATTGCCGTTTTCTCCGGCATATCTTGCCGAATAAACACCGGGTTCACCATTCAGAGCAAGCACTTCAAGTCCGGAATCGTCCGCCATGACAGTACAGTTCAAAGCCTGCGCCGTCTCAAGGGCCTTTTTCTTTGCATTGCCTTCAAAAGTGCCGGCATCCTCAACCACATCAGGCATTTCACCGACTTCATTTGCTCCTATCACGTCATATCCCATATTCTTCAGGATCTGGCGCATCTCAATTATCTTGTGCCTGTTGCCTGTGGCAGCTACTATTGTCTTCATTTTACCTGAACGACTTTACGTTTGAAATTAAGGTAATCCAGCCTGTGAGGCAGCGGCAGATCTACGCCCAGTTCGCTTTCGCCGTAATCAGCGTCCGCAAGCACAGCAATATCATCCACAGCCTGTTCCGGGCCGGTAAATGTGACAGTTGCGTCAAAGGCTATACCGAGGCGCCTGTCGTTTTTCATAAGATACTCAATGGCATTGTAGACATTCTGCCGCAGTGAAGCCTGCGCATCAAAGGGGACATCATCCGTCTCAACAGGGACACGATACAGTTTCAAAAGTCCCTGGGATGCCATCATGTAGATTATATTGCGAATTGCAAGTCCGGTATCCATGCAGCCGCACCCTATCTGGCATTCATATTCACTGAACTCCATCTGACCCAGTTTCTGCATTATGAACGCCCTCTTCTTCTGGTCTATGTACCCATTGGCCTGCACAAGGTTAAGGGAATTCCCGGCATCATATTCAGAAGCTCCGAACCGCAGCGTGACATCACAGCCATAGTGCATGACGATGGACGCCACCAGAGCGGAAGGCCTCATGTGGAAACCAATATAAGGGGGAACCTTTACCTCCACGGTCTTCAGTACGCAGTATTTGCGCAGAAGAGCCGAGCAAAGCATTCTTCCCTCCTTGAGGAAAAGAGCTATGTAGTTGGCAAGATACTTGACTATGGCATTGCGGAACGCATCCCAGTCCACATATTCCTTGTCCGGTGAATTACCGGGGCGGTCTATGTGTCTTTCATAGTAATGCACATAGATCGTCAGAATGCGCAGAAGATGAAGCGCACCCGTTATGCGCCCCCGGAGCTTCAAAAGGTCAGGATCGCTGTTTTCCGTCTTACTGTCCGAAATATAGGTATCATACAGAGACTGAAGGACATGCATATTGACCTCCAGGCTGCGTATCTTGGTCTCATTCAGGAAGTCAAAGTCCAGTTTTTCCCAATTTCTCACATCGGCGTTGGCAAGCCGCCGGAAATTGTTCACATCCTCAGTTGTGTTCAAAACATTTGTTGCCAGAGCATCTATTCTGTTCTTGACACTGTCCGGACCTTCATGCTTTCTGTTTCTGGGAAGCCTGACATTGGGAACCGTCTCTGAAAAATCGAAAACCTTCTTTTCAAGGTTTCTCGCCAGTCCAAGTGTCTTTGCCTGATCAAGCAAAGTACACATAGCCTTGCGTATCATGGCAGAAAGGAGGCTGGTATGCAGCGAAGTCGCATCCATGAACTTCTTCAATTCGTCCCCCAGGTCATAGTACTGGCATGAATACAGTATATGCAGAAGCTCATAGCAGGCTGTGCTGAAATTCTTCAGCGTGGCTATCGTCTCGCGAAGCGGAAACCACTGGGCATTGGTGCGGGCACCGTATGCGTCAAGCAGCTCTTCCGCCTGCTCCGACTTGGCCTTCAGATAATTCAACATGGGACGGGTCGTGTGAAACTGCTCCGGCTCATCCTTTTCTACAGTCGCTATAAACGACAGAAGATCATTGATTATCGGCGCAAACAGCTCCATTATCTTGTCAATGGAAACTTCCTGCATATACTGTTCCTTGATGTTATTTGCTCAGATGGTCAGGCACAGTCACATTGCGGACCAAGTCCTCAATGTTCTCTCTGGTCCTGATGAGATAGTGCTTGTCACCATTGACAAGGACTTCAGCGGGACGCAGACGGCCGTTGTACTGATAGCTCATGGCGTAACCGTAGGCACCGGCGTTCTCAACAACTATGAGATCACCCAGTTCGATGCCCTTGGGAAGCATGCGGTCACGCACCCAGAAGTCCGTGTTTTCGCAGACCTGTCCGCAAAGTCCAACTGCTGCGCGCTCCTCGTTTTCCCGTCCATTCACATAAATGTGATGATATGCGCCGTACATAGCGGGACGCGCCAGGGTATTCATGCTCACATCCGTGCCGATGATGCGGCTGTAACTGTCCTTGATAGAATGGACTGTTCCCACAATGTAGCCTGCGTCGCCCACGAAATAACGGGCTGGTTCCATCATCAGGCGGGGCGAATTAAGGCCGTATTCGGCGATCTTGCTTGTGAAGATGTCGGACACTCTCCTTGCCGCCTCATCGATGTCAAGTACGGCATCACCGTGCTTGTAGGGTATTCCAAGACCGCCGCCCAGGTCGATGAACTCGAAGTTGATCCCCAGTTCCTTGCCGACCTTGCCGATATTGTCCATCAGCAAACCGGTGATGAAGCGGAAATATTCAGGATCACGGATGCATGAACCGGGCATCATGTGGGCTCCGAAGCGGGTAATGCCGGCTTCCTTGGCCAGGCGGTAGGCGTCCATGATCTGGTCAGGATGAACACCGAACTTTGCATTGGGTCCGCCATTGCAGACGAAATCACCAACTTCACACTGGCCATAGCCGGGATTGAGCCTGAAAGAAAGGAACTTGGGCTTACCGAACTTAAGGACTCTGGGAAGTATGGAAATGTCATCCAGATTGAATATAACGCCAGACTCAAGTCCCTGGCGGATGTCGTCGTCAGACAGGAAATTACCTGAGAACATCACATCATCCCCGCCCAGTCCAAGCTTCTTTGCAAGAAGGATTTCATTGATGGATGCCGCGTCAATGCCGGCGCCTTCCTGGCGGAGTATATTGGCAACAGCCAGATTGTTGTTTGACTTGATCGCGTAGAAGAAGCGGAAATCAGGATAATACTTCTGGAATGCAGCAAGAGCCCTGCGGAAATTATCCCGTATGCGGTTTTCCTCATAGACATACGTGGGAGTGCCGTACTCTCTGGCTATTGTGGTTACAGGTACATCCTCAAGATAAATCGAACCGTCGTTTTCAATGCGCATTGTTCTTTTCCGTTTTTATTTTCTATGTTACCTTCTGTGTTTTCTACCTGTATCAGCTCCTGACATCAGATTTCATGGACAAAGAGTCCGTCCCTGAGCTTGGGTTCGAACCAGGTTGACTTGGGAGGCATGATGCCGCCTTCATCCGCAATTGCCATGAGCTGGTCCAATGTGGTGGGGTACATGGAGAAGGCAACCTTTGCCTCGCCGGAGTTCACTCTCTTTTCAAGTTCAGCTGTTCCGCGGATGCCGCCAACGAAATCAATCCTCTTGCTTGTACGGGGATCATCAATCGCCAACAGGGGCTGGAGGACAAGATTCTGAAGCCTGCTCACATCCAGCTGGCTGATGGTGTCCCCGTCCACTTGGGGAAGAGTCATAACAAACCATTTTCCGCCGCAGTATACGCACACATCGCCCTGTCTGGCTGGAACAGGGTCAGTTGTCTCAGCAAGAGGGGCAACTTTTGAAAGCTTGTCCAGGAAAGATGCCTCATCCGCCCCGTTAAGATCAAAGACGACTCTGTTATATGCCAGGATACGCAGCTGTGATGCGGGGAATATCACTGACAGGAAGCGGTCTGATTCACCGTCTCCGACTGCCGCGAATGTACGGGATGCGGAAGCCGCCCTGTGGTGCCCGTCCGCAATATAGAGTTTTTCCACATTTCCGAAAGCCTTTTCCAGGGCGGCGGTGTTTTCCACTCTCCAGCCTGTATGCGAGATGCCGTCCTCAGCCGTAAAATCGAACATTGGCGTTCCTTTCATGGTCTCCGCGACGATCGCATCAATTTCGGCATCATCCCTGTATGTAAGAAAGACCGGTCCCGTCTGGGCGCGCAAAGTGGAAATATGCCTTGTTCTGTCATCTTCCTTTTCTTTACGGGTCTTCTCATGCTTTAGAATACGGCACTCATTGTAGTCCGCCACAAGGGGAGTAGCAACTATGCCGGTCTGCCTTCTGCCGTTCATCACCAGGGAATAGACATAAAAATGCGGCTCACCATCCTTCGTCAGATGCTCAGCCGCAAGTTTCTTCCAGTTCTCCGCCGCCTTTTCATAGACAATGCCGGAATAGACATCCTCTGTGTCAAGATCGATTTCCGAACGGGTCACATGGAGGAAGCTCAACGGATTTCCCGATGCCATCGCAGCTGCTTCGCTGCGGTTCATCACATCGTAAGGCAAAGTCGCAATCGCGGGTGCCTCGTCCCTGCTGGGAACATAGGCGTTGAAGGGCAGTACTTTCATTATTCGTTCTTCTGTTGTTTTTACCATTTGCTCAGGCATGAAAAAATGCCTTTTCAGACCGCTTAATGTAACTCATTTTGCAACTGAGTCAAACGGTTTTTCATACAGTGTCCAATGCAACTCAAAAAAACGCAAAAACTGCAATCCGTAAAGACGCTGGCTGCAATCCGTTTTTCAGTCACAACAAGTTCATCTGTACTGCCAGGACGATCAGAAGCCCGCACTGTATCCCAGAGCAGGATTTTCCCGGAAAGTCTGACCGACCGCCTTGTGTCCGCGGAAGAAAATCGTGCCGGTGCAGTCCGTTGTATATGTATCTCTGGTATTGCGAAGATGCCTCAGATTTTCTTCGCCTGCATGTCCGTCAATGAACATTGCATTGATCCTTTCCCGGGGATGGCGCATGATGTTCAAATATTCCCCGGTGGAATCGCTGATATATGACCTGTACTTGTTGCGCGCATCCATTTGATTTTACAGCTTGCCTTTATCCGGGTCGATATCCCATTCCAGATATCTTTTATCAAGAAGATGGGCCAGGCGCACATCCTGCATTGCCTTGAGCATTGCTCCCCGTATGTCCTTGAATCGCCCCTCAAGTGAACCCAGCATTTCCTCCAGGAATGCTCTGTCACCGTCATTTTTCAGTTCATCTTCGTATGGGCATGAGCGTATGGCCGGGTATTTAAGCTGCAAAGCCAGTTCATGAAGCATTTTTTTCGGTATTGTACAAAATGGGCGCACAAGCCTTTTGCTGCCTGAATCGGCAGGAACATTTGCCCCCATTGTCTTAAGCCCGCCGCCGCGGAACAGAGCCATAAGCAGGCTGACGCACAGATCGTCCAAATGCTGTCCCAATGCGATCTTATTGCAATCAAGTTTGTCAGCCCAGGCATGCAGCTGACCGCGGCGCATACGGGAGCACAATGCGCATGGTCTGTCTTCAGCACCTTTTTCCCGGAGAAGACTCTGTCCGGGGAAACGTACATGATGCCAGTCCCATCCATAGAACCGGGCATATTCTGCAAGGGCATCCACATTAAAGTCAGCAAAGTCCATATCCACGGTCACGGCAAACAGCTGAAACCTGAAAGGTGCCCGACGCTGCAGGTTCACCAGAGCGTGCATCAGGGCCATGCTGTCCTCGCCGCCGCTTATTCCGACCAGAACCCTATCCCCCTCCCCGAGCATATCATATTCAACAACGGCACGGGTGGCCTCCTTGCAGATGCGTCTGAAGACCTTCAACTTGACGATGTCCTCAAAGGGAAGAGGCCATTTTTCAGCCATCCCGGAAATGTCTGCTGCCTCCCCGTCCATAATACGAAAACTCCGTTACTTTTTAAGATTTGCCAGAAATGCCCTGGTGCGTTCCTGACGAGGATTGAGTATAACATCATCCGGAGCGCCCTCTTCCACTATAACACCATCTGACATGAATATTACACGGTCCGAAACATTTCGGGCAAACTCGATTTCATGGGTTACAATAAGCATGGTCATGCGCTTTGCCGCCAATGCCCTTATTACCTTGAGTATTTCCCCCGTCAATTCCGGATCGAGTGCGGAGGTAGGCTCGTCAAAGAACAGCATCTGCGGATTATTTATAAGCGCCCTTGCAATGGAGACCCTCTGCTGCTGGCCTCCTGAAAGCTGGCAGGGATAGGCCTTTTCCTTGTCGGACAGATTCATCATAGCCAGCAGCTCCCTGGCCCTCTCAAGAACCTCGGCTTTGCTTCTGTGCTGCACGGATATGGGGGCGTCAATAATGTTTTTCAACACGGAAAAATGTGGGAAAAGATTAAAGTTCTGAAACACAAGACCAAATCTTTTGCGTACTTCAAGCAGGGTCCTTTTATTAGCATACACGCTTTTACCATTGCTGTCGCTGCATACGGAGCAATCCCCGTATGCCATGCTTCCGCTGTCCATAGTCTCAAGCAGAGTGGCGCACCTGAGCAAAGTGGATTTTCCGGAACCGGAAGGACCTATAATGGAAATGACCTCGCCTTCGCGCACATCCAGAGATATATCTCTCAGCACTTTAAGCTTGCCGAAACTTTTGGAAAGATGCTCTATCTTCAATATGCTCATACTGACCTACTTGTAATAGTTGAATGCCTTTTCCAGCCTTTCCATCAGATAGGCCACTATGAAATTGAATATGTAGTAAAATACGCCAGCTGCTATCAGCGGCGTCATGCTGGTCATTGAACTTGACATCTGCTTGGCAATTGTAAACATCTCAAGAACTGCAATAGTATGTGAAAGCGATGTATCCTTGACCAGAGTTATGACCTCATTCGTCACTGCGGGAAGTATGCGCTTCACGACCTGGGGCAGTATTATCTTGAAAAATGTCTGCATTCTGCTGTAGCCCAGCACATGGGCCGCTTCACGCTGCCCCACGGGAATGGCCTCTATGCCGCCCCGGTAAATCTCTGCAAAATACGCTGAATAATTGATACCAAAGGCAAGTACAACGGCTATGAAACGATAGCTGGACGAAACGGATATGTTGAAAATATAGTAGGGCCCGAAATAAACCACCATTATCTGGAGCATCAACGGAGTTCCGCGCATAATGGAAATGTACACCGTCGTCAAGGCACGCAGTATGAATATCCTGGACATGCGCCCCAAGGCCACAAGAAGACCAAGCGGCAGGGACAAAAGCAGTGTCAGCAGAAATATGGCCACGGACACCAGCAGTCCATCCAGCAGTTGCAGGATTATAAAGGACAATTGTTCCATAAAGCAGAAAAAAAATCAGTCAGAAAAACAATAAACGCCCCCATTCAACAATAATGGACGGGGGCAATAGACGGGCGGGAAAAATCAATATTCCCGCCGCATATTCAGTCATATCAGGGTTTGAGAATGACTACATCCTTGCCATCAAACCACTTCTTCGAGATCTGGGCAGCTGTACCATCCTTGACCATTTCCTTGAAAGTGGCCTGGACCTTATCCCTGAGCTGTGTGTTGCCCAGGAGGAATCCTACTCCGTACTGTTCGGTCATGATGATTTCATCAAGCATGCGGAACTTTCCGGGAGCATCATTCATTTTTTCCTTGGCGACACCGATATCAACAGCGACTGCATCCACGGCACCGGATTCCAGTTCCATGATTGCGCCGACATAGTTGGCGCTGGTCAGCAGTTTTGCAAATGTGGCGCCAAGTTCTGCTTTGTCTCCGCCCTTCTGAAGAGCCTTGAGAACAGGTGTATCGCTCTGGGCCATTACAATTTTGCCCTTGAGATCAGCAAGCGTCTTGATAGATGAATCCACCTTGACAAGCACGACCTGGCTGTTGTCAACGTATGGCTCTGTGAATGTATACTTGTCCTCACGGCCCTGGATTGTGAATCCGTTCCAGATGCAGTCAATTGCCTTTGAGGAAAGTTCCATGTCCTTTGAATCCCAGTTAATGGGCTTCTTCACAAGAGTCCAGCCGTTACGCTTTGCAACTTCAGCGGCCAAATCCAAGTCAAAACCGGTATACTCACCAGTATTTTTATCCAAAAATCCATAAGGCGGAAATTCGGCATCAAAACCTACCACAAACGCATTTTCATCCTTCTTTCCGGAGCAGCCGAACATCATAGCGCATACAGCCGCCACAGCAAACATGGTAAACAAAATCTTCTTCATTGCACGTTCTCCCTTGCTACTTAAATATCATTCACTTTTCTGAAGATGGCCTGGTGACGCATCTCCACCGTCATATCATGCACTTCCATTGAAGTCTGCAGGCTTCTCTTCAGTTTTGCAACATCAGTACCGGCAGGAAGGTTCACCAACAGTATCATGGTGTATATACCATTTTCACTGCGGGTGGCCAAATCAATTATGTTGATCTTCTTTATGCGCATAAACTCGGAAATCGCAGAAACCAGACCCACCTTGTCCGGTCCGGAAGCGGTTACCACGTATGCATCCTGATTCTCACTGTCCTGATCCTTCCTGAGGCAGCAGCCATCTTCAAGCCTTATAACGCCTATCTCAACTGCACCGCCCAGACTTGACTTAAGCTCCTCACGGAGAACATCCTCCGTCACATTGTCGGAAAAACCGGCAAAAAGTATCATGGTGAAAAAATCACGAAGAACAGTCTGGCTGATGTCCTCCAGATTTCCATTCAACTTCTTGACCGTACTCGTCACATCGGCAATGATGCCGACACGGTCGCGAGACATTATTGAAATCATAAATTGCACTGACATGTGATTTACCTCTTCCTGATGACATTTCTGTCATATTCAAGCATGTCGTTCATCCAGGCAGCACCGGAGGGGACTCCGCTCTCAAGGCAGAACTTGTTCCAAACTGCTCCAATGGGGAATGTTTTAAGTTCTTCCAACATGGCAAGCCTCATGGCACCGTCACCCTCTTTTTCATACTTTTCAAGCAGCTCCTGAGGCTCAAGCAATGCGGCAAGTATGCCTTTCTGAGTCGCACGGGAACCAATCACCCAGGCGCCTATGCGGTTGATGCTGGCGTCAAAGAAATCAAGCGCCAGATCTATCCTATTCAGGAATCCGCCGCGGACAACCTGCTGGAACAGATTGCGTATATCGTCATTGAGCACGACAACATGGTCGCTGTCCCAGCGTATACCACGGCTGACATGAAGCAGTATCCTCTCCTTGAAGCAAAGGATGGAGGAAATCTTGTCATGTATGGTCTCGGTTGAAGTCGGATCGTAGCCATGTCGTTCTGTGAGCCAAGGAGTT
>JAZURH010000054.1:0-2317 GCA_045606125.1 Lentisphaeria bacterium
CGCTGATAAATTAGCATTCCCAAGTGCATTGGTTGTCAAATATGTCTTGGGGAGTTATTCAAAATGCTGAAACTTACACATTCAGCCGGAGATGTACGGCTTTATGAATGGAAACAGGAAGGAAACCTGCGCTGTGTTGTGGCCAGCACTCCGCAGACACGGAGCATCTGCAACGATCCGTGTGTTTTAGGCACAGATTATACCGACATGCTGAAAAAAGCATGTTCCGGCATTTTGAAAAACGGTGATTTCGGGCTTACGGAAAACAACACTGCCGTTATAAACATCCTGCGCGGCGGTCTTAATTTCGGACTGCGGGATGCTCTGGCGGAAGCCTTCGGATGGAAATCCCATACAACATGCTTCATATCGGCCCAGAGAGCCAGGGATACGGCGGACCCGGAAGAATGGCACATCACTGAAAATGCCTATAGAAAAGTGTATTTTCCGGACAGGGCGCGCCTTGTCATAGGAGATGTGGTCGCCACAGGAACAAGCCTGAAATATGCTCTGGACGAGCTGGTAAACAGCGCAATATCAGAAAATGTGCAGCTCAGAAGCATACTTTTCTTCACATACGGCGGATACCGGGCGCTGGATATACTCAATGAAGTGGACACAAGATGCAGGGCAAGCTTCAAAAACTATGAAAGCACCACGCTTGTCTTCCTGGAAGGATGCTTCCTGGTTCCAGACATACACAGCAAGCTCAGCATCAGGCTTACAGGCACAGATCTGCTGCGCGGCGGTTCCGTAATGGCACCGGAATTTCTGGATTCGCAATACGAAGACCCGGCCTATCCTCTGGAACGCTGCACCATATACGATGCAGGCTCCAGAGCATTCTGGGTGCGGGAATACGCCAATGATGTACTGAACTACTGGAAACAGGTACTTGAACTGGCGGCTAACGGTGTGACATTCGAAAATTACCTGAAACAGAGAATGCCGGAACTTGATCCTGCACGATTCAACGAAGGCATATCGCTGAAGGAACTTGCTCTCAGGCAGATAGGCAGAATGCAGCCTTTCGCAATCTGATGCAGTAAAATACAATTTTATACATACAGCAAACAAAAAAACTCAACCAAAGGAAAAAAAATGTCCAAAGATCACGATTTTGCACAAAGTCAGGTTCCGCAGGAAAGCCGCAGGGGCTTCTGGGCCATGTTCGTCATCATGCTGGGATTCACATTCTTCTCGGCATCAATGTGGACAGGTCAACAAATGGGGCTTGGACTTTCTCTCGGAAAATTCGCATCGGCCGTCCTTCTTTCAAACCTTATTCTGGGAATTTACACATCACTCCTTGCTCTGATGGCATCGGAAACTGGACTTTCAGTCCATCTTCTTTCCAGGGACACCTTCGGCGTCCGCGGAAGCTGGCTGCCAAGCTTCCTTCTTGGCTTCACGCAGGTAGGATGGTTCGGCGTAGGCGTTGCCATGTTTGCATTCCCGGTACAGAAATGGCTTGAAGCAAAGGGCGTGAACTGCAATATATGGATTCCTGTAATTCTTTCCGGCATAGCATTCACGGCATCCGCATATTTCGGCATCAAGGCACTCGCCATCATATCTCTTGTAGCAGTTCCCGCTGTTGCTTTCGGAGGCGGATTCTCTGCATTGAAGGTATTCTTTGACAATGAAGGCGCATGGAACACACTGTGCAGCTATGTTCCGGCTGAGGGAACCGCCATTGCCCTGTCAACTGCCGTGGCACTGGGTGTGGGCTCCTTTATCTCAGGCGGTACATGCACACCGGACTTCGTGCGTTTTTCAAAGGACAAAAAGACTGCAATCACCACTACTGCCATTGCATTCTTCATCGGCAACTCCCTGATGTTCATCTTCGGTGCAATCGGCGGCATGTTCTATAAGACCAATGACATCTCCGAAGTGATGGTCATACAGGGTCTTCTGGTTCCCGGTATCATAGTTCTGGGACTCAATATCTGGACAACCAATGACAACGCACTTTACACATCAGGTCTGGGACTTGCCAATATCACAGGTCTCCCTAAAAAGTACATGGTGCTTTTCAACGGCGCCCTTGGAACAGTGTTCGCCGTATGGCTGTACAACAATTTCTGCGGCTGGCTCAGCATGCTCAACACCACCCTGCCCCCCATCGGTGCAGTTCTCATGGCAGATTACTTCCTGTTCAAGCGTAAAGGATACCTTTCCGGCAATACTGCTCCACAGAAGTGCTGCAACTATCTTGCAATCATATCCTGGGCAGTCGGTGTGATCGTAGCAAACTTTGTAAAATGCGGCATATCCTCCATCAACGGAATGATTGCTGCTGTTGCATTCTATG
>JAZURH010000055.1:0-12511 GCA_045606125.1 Lentisphaeria bacterium
GTCTTGTCCATTGTCTTGTAACCATGGACGAAAACCACCCAGCGTCCCATTCTTTTGACAGTCTGCTTCCATTCGGCCACATAGCGCTGTACCATGGAACGGCATTTTTCATTGAAGACATCAATTCCTGCCTCGACAATAGCGGGAGTTCCTGCCAGTCCAAGTTCCTTCTGCGCCAGAGCCTCGATGGGAAGCCCGTGGCAGTCCCATCCGAAAACGCGTTCCACATATCTGCCGCGCATGGTCTGGTAGCGGGGAATGACGTCCTTGATAGTTCCGGCAAGAAGATGTCCGTAATGGGGCAATCCTGTTGCAAAGGGCGGTCCGTCATAGAACACGAAAGGTTTTCCGTCCCGTGTATTTTCCAGTGATTTTTCAAGAGCTGAAATGCTTTCCCAGAATTTCAGCACATCTTCCTCCATTTTCGGGAAGGAGGTGTTGCTTTCAACTGCATCAAACATGTTATTCTTCCTTGTTTTATGGGCGTTATGCCAAATGTCTCCTTTATTTTTCACCAAAAACGCCGATGGTGCATTTTCATGCTTCTTCAATGCTTTCCATCTTGGCGTAGGGCATTCTCATTCTGAATGAACCGCCCTTTGCATCCACGGCCTCGACCACAACAACTTCCGGCAGGACCTCGACTATCTTCATGACCTGCATTTCCGTACCCGCAAATACAATCTTCCACGGTCCGGCGCAGGAACCATCTTCATTTCTCATAAGACGGGTAAAATGTTCCGGGCTGAAAAGTGCCTCTTCAACCTGTTCTTCCTCTCCGGAAATCCCCATGTTAAGGGCAATGTTCTTCTGCCGCTCCGCCTCTGCCGCTTCTTTTTCGGCACGTTGCCTCTCTGATTCCAGCCGCATCTGCTTCTGCCCCTTTATGTCAAGGGCAAACAATATGACAAGGGGATATATCCAGGGTATCACCAAGCCCAGCAGAAAATGAGGTATCTGGGAATATCTGCGGCTGGCAGCTACAGATGCCGCCCAGCAGGCGCTTCCCACAAAGAACAGCATGATTACCGCTATCATGAAAGCGACACCGAAGTCATAGTCAAAATCAGCCTCGCCAGTGGCAGTTACGAAACCAGTAACCACGCCCCAAATCTTAGCCCCTATCTGACGGCAGATATCATAGAATTTTTCAATAAAATCGCTGTTGTCCATTATGCTGCTCCTATTCTCCTTTTCTTGCACCTATGAACACCAGCAGAAGATATGCACAGGAAGCCAAAAGGAAGATATGTGAATAATCAAACGACAAAGGCACGAAAAAAGACCAGAAGGTTGAAATAAGCGTAGGCGGCAAAAGACAGTTGACGACCATGACAAGTGTTCCGGAAACATTGTGACGGGCCTCCGGACGCAAAAACATCAGGGCAGCAACAAACATGAGGAAAGTCACAAGCACCATGCCGGCTATGGATGCAAATGTAAACATGGAAACAGCAGGAACGGCAATCATGCAGAGCATTGATGCAAACTCCTTCATACCCGCCTCGTCAAGCCCTTCGGGATAGTTTTTCTGCATGACACGGATCATGCTGTCAAGCTGTTTTTCGTCCATCACGTTTCTTCCGAAACTTTTCCCGTCCTTTCCGGTCATCCAGTAGAAAACGCTTTTTTCCGAAACTACTATGCCGTGCATGGCTCCGGAACTTTCGGGTGGAGTCAGCCCGTTTTTATCCTTCACTATGTCGATCTGCCATCCGCTTACGGCACGACTGTAGGGCAATTTCAATTTTTCGGGATATTCTATGCCATTGTCACTGAACTTCATGGGCGTTACATCAGGCGCAACTGCTGACATTATCCCGTCCACTTTGGGAATTGCAACATCGCTGACATACTTGAACGCCCTACGGCAGGAAGCCATCCCAAGCAAAACCAGAATACAAAGCAGAGCCGGAACCCAGCACTTGTAGAACTGCATTGCCAGAAGCCCGTGGGACGGACGCACAAACAACGCAAACAGCATGGCCATCCGTCGCGGACGAAGCACTATAAATGGTATTTTTTCCTGTTCTTCCGCCATAATCTCATCTGCCCGTCAGTCTTGCCTCGTCCGCAGCCATTTCATCCATAAGCGGCCTGGCAGCCTCCTGTTCCTCCCGGCTTGAGTGATCAATGAAAAGTATTCCGTTCAAATGGTCTATCTCATGCTGAAGACAGCGCGCAAGAAGTCCACCGCATTCAACCATTATCTGTTCTCCTGAAAGCAGTTTTGCCCGCAAGACGACCTTTTTCGGGCGTGTCACATCCCCGTCTACTCCTGGCAGACTCAAACAGCCTTCGCATGCGCACTCAGTCTCCTTTGAGGAAGACACTATTTCCGGATTCACCAGTGCCACCGGCATCATAGGTTCAAGAAGCATTTCACCGGGACTTGCCTGACGTTTGCGGCGTTCCCTTTCCTTGGAATCGCACCGTGTATCGACCACTATCAGACGTTTGTTCACACCAACCTGAGGAGCCGCCAGCCCCACACCGGGAACTTCATTTTCCTGCATTGTGACCGTCATGCGCCTGGCAAGATCTTTTATTTCCTGGTCAATATCGACTATGGGAAGCGATACGCCGCGCAAACTCCTGTGGCCATAGCGTACAATACGCATCTTGCGCCCTGCAGAATTGAATATATCAAATATGGACATTGCCCTAACCTCTGTACACCTGAAAAAACTTATGTGAGAACCTAAATTTAACATTAGAGGCGTTTTTAACAACCCATAATCAAAAATAAAAACCAGATATATCCCATAATTTTCCTTCCTGGCACAGGATATTTTTTCAAAGAAAGCCATATGCTCAATTCGTCCATGACATCTGGAACTTTTTCTGAAAAATTGCAGTTCTGGAAAGTTATGTAATATCTGTGAAAAAACACATATTCTGCATTGCAGGTAAGCAAGAACCCGTTAAATTACCTTGTTTAACAAAATAAAGCCAACCAACATTACCCGGAACCATGCCTAAAGAAACACAAAACGAAAAAAGTTTTACAAACGAACTTTTCACTGTAGTGGACATAGGCACGGAGACGATCAAGGTCATTATAGGCGGAAGGGCTGCAAGTTCACAAAAAAACGCCACGCCTCCCCTGTGCATATACGGCATAGGAAAAGCCAAAAGTAACTGTACAAGTTCAGACAATCTCCCCATAGACATGCGCAAGGGGGAGATATACAATGTGGATAAAATAATGAAGCAGGTGCAGTCGGCGATAAAGGAAGCCGAGGCTAAATCCGCCATGTCTGTGCAGGACACTATAGTCTACGCGGGAATATCAGGCCAGTATATGCGGGCGGAAAATGTGGAGAGCACCATAATGATAGATGATTCACGCGTATCCCAGGAAGACCAGATACGCGTGCTCCGCATAGCCGGAGAAAAGTGCTATTCAGAGCTTCCGGGCGATGTACTTCAACTTTGCCTGAGATACTACAAGACAGAGCATGGAATAACTTACGATGTCAACAACCTTATAACCAGAAACCTGCACGCATATGTTCAAGCTGCCATCTGTTCCAACCAGCAGAAATTTTCCACGGCAAAGCTGATGATGAGGAATGCCACCGGGCAGGAGGCTTCTTTCCTGTACACGCCTACCCTGCCAGCCTATGCAGGAATGCCTGCAGAACAAATGGCAAAGCACAGTCTTTCCCTGGATATCGGTGCAGGTCTCACATCATTCTCAATAAACACTGAAGCTGGAATGGTGGAGTTCGGGCATATTCCGGTTGGATGCCACCACATTGAAAATGATCTGATGCTATGCCTGGACATAGACTGGGAAGCAGCACGGCATGTGGTCAGGAACCTGAAATCAATAACGGAAGCATTCAATTCCCCGGACGGTCCCCGGACCGTACAGCTCAAGCATCGCGGCGGACGCAAGGAAAGGGAAATACCCAGCTCCAGCATACTTTCCATAGTCTCTGCCAGGGTCGAAGAGATATTCATGCTTGTAAAAAAGGAAATCGTCGCTCGGGGCTCCTGGGATATCATCCACGGCAAAGTATTCATTTCAGGCGGCGGTGCCCTCCTTCCGGACATCTGCGGAACGGCCTCGAAAATACTTGAACTTGAATCGGAGATTGCCGTTCCCAACCATGATATCGTAAACTCCACACAGTCCATGGAATACATCAGCGACCCACGATGGATAATCCCCATAGGAATGCTGCAGATGGCAATAACTGACACTGAAATAAAACACAATGTCAGGCATACCAACAAGGAAAATGAAAGCATAATGGGAATAGTATCCAACATTTTCAAAACACTCATAAACTGGTAGAGGCGCAGCTGACATGAATGCCATTGACGAAAAAGGTAGAAAATCTTCAGGGCGCATTCTTTTCATAGGAGTCGGCCATGCAGGAATAGATGTACTGTGCTCTTTGAAGGACTCCTGCAAGATTGAGGATTTCAGTTATGCGGCCGTGGATTCAGACATAGATGACTTGAGCAAGGCAAATAAAAATAGCATTCCCATAATACAGCTGGGTGCAGAAACTCTAAGGGGCGCAGGAACCGGCGGAGACAGCGAAATGGGAGCGCATCTGTTCATGGATGAATCAGGTACATTCGCAAAACTTGTGGGAAAACATCGTCTTGTAATAGTGATAGCCGGTCTTGGCGGTGGGATAGGAGGTGCCGTAGAGACAATGCTTGCTGACATAGAGGACGAAAATGTGCCTGTTCTTCTTCTGGGCATAATGCCGTTCCATTTTGAAGGCAGCCATCGCAAAACATGTGCTGATGATGTGCTTCCAAGGCTTGCACTCATGTGCCATGCTATCATACTGGCTCCGAATGACATAATAATGTCAACACTAGGCGATCAGCCTGTGGCCAGTGCATTCGCAGCTGCGTCTGAATATCTCGCAAATGTGGCAATGGATCTGACCATTCCTATGATGAAGAAAAACCTGTTCAATGTAAATCCAGAACTCATAGGAACCATAGGAATCGACAGCAATCCCATTTGCCATATCGCCCAGGCAAGCTGCATGGACGGAGATGTGACGGACATCTGCCGGCAGCTTGAGGAACATCCACTGTTCAAAATGCCGAGATTTATGGAGCACACCGACAAGGCAATAGTCCTGATGAGAGCGGGGAACATTTGCACGGAAGCCGACATGGACAATGTCATGTCAGGCATAACACACCTTCTTCCCCATGGCATTATGGATGCCGCCGCCTGCGCAGACGATGACATGAAGGAAAAAATGCGGATCACGGTCCTGCTGCATTTCAAGGGAATCTACCGCCAATCAGACGAGGAGGAAAGCGCACTGGCAAAATCAGCAGCCGGCAAAACACGCAGAGACGGAAGTTCAAATCAGATGGAATTCTCATACGATGCCAGAGGCAGTCTTGGCATATTCGCAGAAGACCAGCAGCCGGTCAATAAAAATGAATGGATTGATGTTCCGACTGTCACCAGACTTGGAATAAAAATCGACAAAGGAAATGTGGTGCAGGCATGTACTTCAAAGTAAAGACACTATAAAACTCCACTCAACAAAGTTGACAACATAAACAAGAAAAGGAAACAAAAATGCAGAACGAACTCATGAACATCGCTGCCCTGTCAAACAAATACGGTGCAGATCCGGATTATGTGATTTTGGGCGGCGGTAACACTTCGGTAAAAAACAATGACAGCCTCTACATCAAGCCCAGCGGAGTTCAGCTTGAGTCCATCAGGCCGGAGAACTTCGTAAAAGTGAACCGCGCTGAGCTGCGCAAGATGTTTGACATTCAGGGCAAGCCCTGTGAGGCAGCTACAGAGAATCTGGTAAAAGCATACATTGAAAACTCCGTTGAACCGGCAGGAAGCGGAAGACCCTCAATAGAAACCCCTCTTCATGAGGTATTCCAGTGGACATATATAGTCCACCTTCATCCCACATTCGTAAACGGCATGACATGCTCAAAGAACGGTCGCGCCGTATGTGCGGAACTTTTCCCCGACGCACCGTGGATGGATTACTGCGCTCCCGGATTCGCACTTGCACTTGCAGCCAAGAAACTTCTTGACGAATACAAAGCAGCAAACGGAGCGCATCCCCACGTTTTCTTCATACAGAACCATGGTGTTTTCGTGGGTGCGGACAAACCGGAAGAAATAGATTCCATTTACAGCAGCATTACAGAAAAACTCAAGGCAAAATATCAGGCTGCTGGAGTTATTGACAAAATGACTGCCCTCAGCAGCGACTGCGATGCAAGCGTCCTTGCAGAACTTCCCAGACTGCGTACGATCCTTGCTCCTGACTGCAGCTCCCGTGCCATCACCATGTTCGCAGGCAATGACCACGCAACTGCCGGTCCCCTTATGCCCGACCAGATCGTATATGCAAAGAGTTTCTCATACATTGGAGAAGCCGATGCCGCAAAAATACAGGCCTTCATAGATGAAAAAGGATACATTCCCCGCATAGTCGAGATACCCGGAAAAGGCGTCATCGCTGCGGCACCTTCGCTAAAGGATGCAAAGGCAGCAGCAAAAGCATGGGAAAATGCCCGCAATGTGGAAATCCTGGCAGAAGCCTTCGGTGGAGCAAACTACCTCAATGAAGAACAGTACTCCTACATAGACAACTGCGAAGGCGAAGCCTATCGCCGCAAAATCGCAGCAAAGGGAACCTGCGGCAGACTTAACAACAAGGTCTGTATTGTGACAGGCGGCGCCCAGGGATTCGGCCTCGGCATCGCAGAGTATCTTGCCGCAAACGGAGCTATACTTGTTATAGCCGATATGAATGTGGAAGGTGCTTCCGCAGCAGCAAAAGGACTTTGCGATAAATTCGGTGCGGACCGGGCAATATACGCAGCAGTTAACATATCCGACGAGGATTCAGTGGCAAAGATGATTGATGACATAACCAGGCAGGTCGGCGGTATAGACATCCTTGTAGCCAATGCCGGTGTTGTGCGCGCAGGTTCCGTCATGGAAATGGAAAAGAAGGACTGGGATTTTGTCACGAACATCAATTATACCGGCTATTTCCTGTGCTGCAAATATGCTGCAAGGGTAATGGCTGCCCAGATCGTAGACGGCAAGGGTCTCTGGTCTGACATAGTCCAGGTCAATTCCAAGAGCGGTCTGGAAGGAAGCATCAAGAACGGTGCCTACGCCGGTTCCAAGTTCGGTACAATAGGTCTGACACAGAGTTTCGCCAAGGAACTTGTGACTTCCTGCATCAAGGTCAACAGCGTCTGTCCCGGAAACTTCTATGATGGTCCTCTGTGGAGCCATCCAGAAAAAGGACTCTTCATACAGTACCTCAATGCGGGAAAGGTCCCCGGTGCAAAGACTGTTGAAGATGTACGCCGTTTCTACGAAGACAAAGTACCCATGCGCCGCGGATGCACTCCCCCCGATGTGGCAAAAGCCATCATGTACTGCGTTGAACAGGATTATGAAACCGGACAGGCCATACCTGTCACGGGAGGTCAGGTAATGCTCCACTAAGCATTGCATGCCATAAAATACAGGAGCCTCGCCTGGAATCATTCAGGTGCGGCTCTTTTTGTATCTCCACATAGGATAACCATGCACCGTAAAAATCCAGCATGGCATGCTTGTCACCTCAATAAGAATCTGATTTCACTGTTTTTTCTCTTATAAAATTATCACAGACATCCAATAACTTTAGCAAATAGCCCTGATTTTAGTATCTGAAACTTTGGTTACTGACCTGAAACAGATTATTCTGCAAGCCAGGCGTGAAGCTTATGCAGCGGTCAACGCCTGTATGATTTCTACTTACTGGAAAATCGGTCAGCGTATTGTTGAAGAAGAACAGTTGGGCAAAACAAGAGCTGAATATGGCAAAGGGCTGATTGAAAAATTGGCAAATGTTTTGACGATTGATTTCGGCAGCAACTTCAACGCCAGAAATCTTGCTTATTACAAGAAATTTTACCTGTATTTTCCTGATCCATCAATTTTGAACGCGCGCGTTCAAAATCTTTCATGGACTCATTTCAGGTCTCTTCGGAAAAGGCTTTGATGACCGCAGACTGCGGGATTACCGTCAGTTTTACCTTTATTTTCCGGATGGTGAGATTTGGCACGCGCGCGTGCCAAATCTTACATGGACTCATTTCAGGTCTCTCTTGCGGGTGCCGGATGCAGAAGCACGAGCTTGGTATCTCAACGAAGCCAGCCGTGAATCTTGGAGCTCCCGCACTCTTGACCGCAACATCGGGTCACAGTATTATCACCGGTTGCTGGCAAGCCAGAATAAAGATGCCGTAAAAACTGAAATGAAAACTCTCACTTCCCCGATGCAGACGGATAAGCTGGAGTTCATCAAAAATCCTGTGGTTGCCGAATTCCTTGGACTGACCAATAACAGTGATTTTACCGAAAGTCAGCTGGAACAGAGTATTTTAAGCCATTTGCAGAAATTCCTTATGGAACTTGGCAAGGGCTATGCTTTTGTTGCCCGTCAGCAGCATATTGCCACTGATGCGGGAGATTACTTCATTGACCTTGTTTTTTACAACTATATTCTGAAATGCTTTGTGTTGATTGATCTGAAAACGACGCAAATTTCCCATCAGGATGTGGGGCAAATGGATATGTATGTCCGCATGTACGATGATCTGAAACGCTCCGAAGGAGATAATCCGACTATTGGTATATTGCTTTGTTCAGAAACCAGTCAGGATATCGCACGCTACTCCGTGTTGCACGGTAATGAACAGCTTTTTGCCGCCAAGTATCTGACCTATCTTCCCACTGAAGAGCAGCTCCGTACTGAGATCGAAGCACAGAAAGAGATCTTCCGCTTGCAGCAGGAGCAGGAGAACTGACCCCACAAGTACCCCACAAGCTGATTCCTGAAGATGCCGCCTGTCAGAAACTCATATTGGCAATCGGTAACAATTCTTGTTCTGTCAAGACTATGATGGAACAGTTGAATCTGTCTGACCGGAAAAACTTTTTGAACAACTACCTCAATCCTGCGATCAAAGCTGGCTTTGTGCGCTTGCTATATCCCGACAGTTCCCGTCATCCCCGGCAGAAGTATCTGCTGACAGTAAAGGGCTTGGCAGCATTTCAGGAGTTTCAGCATTGAAAAATACCCCGGCAGCGCAGAGCTGACCGGGGTTCGTTTACTCTCTGTTGCTTATGCTCCTTGAGATTCAACACAGTTGACTTACCTGCGTACTTTTGCTTTTTTACTCAGCTTCCTGTTGACAAATTCACTGATTTCAAGAGCATTGCGTTTTTCTGTGCCGTGCTGATAACTTCTCCACCAGCATTCCGCATACCAGAAATATCTCAGTGTACTGGGTAAATCATGGAATCTTTTTTTGATGCTTGTTGTGCTGAGTTTTTGCAACGACACAAAAAATTGTTAATGTGCAAAATTTGTTGATGAACAGCGGTAGCAAGCACAGCATGTCACTGCATGAAAAGTTTTTTATTGAAGAGCATGAGACAGAAACAGCATTAAATTAAAAGTTGATTTTACATAGTTTTTCAATTTAGGCCAATAAAAAAAATCAATCATGGGAGAACAATGATGAAACGCTTTAAAATCGGTATTATGCTTGATTCACTGAAATTGCCTACAAAGGAAGCTGCACGCAAAGCAAGTGAAATGGGTGCCGAGGGACTGCAAATACAGGTCGTGGAAGGTGACTTGATCCCAGAAAAACTGGATGCAGAAGCACGCAGGGACTTTCTGAAACTTGTCAAAGAATGCGGTCTTGAAATATCCGCACTTTGCGGTGATCTGGGAGGACACGGCTTCCAACTGCCTGAGGAAAACCAGTACAAGATCAGCCGTTCCAAGGAAATAGTTGACCTGGCAGTTGATCTGGGAGTAAATGTAGTTACAACGCATATTGGAGTGGTTCCGGAGGACAGCGGCGCTCCGACTTACCAGAATGAACTGGCGGTATGCCGCGAATTGGGTGAGTATTCGGCGGCCAGAGGCGTTACATTCGCCATTGAAACAGGCCCGGAAACTGCAAAATGCCTGGCTTCATTCCTGAAAGATGTGAACAGCAAGGGAATTGGAGTCAACCTTGATCCGGCTAATCTTGTCATGGTTAAAAATGATGATCCTGTTGCCGCCGTCTATACACTCAGGGACTACATAGTTCATACACATGCCAAGGATGGTATAAACTACAGACCTTGCGATGCGCTTAAGATCTATGGCGGCGCAGTCACGGAAGATTCAGCCAATGTTAAAAAGGAGAAATCATATGAAGAAGTTCCCCTTGGTGAAGGAAGCGTGGACTGGCCGCGCTACCTGGCGGCATTGACCGACATAGGCTATTCAGGCTTCCTGACAATAGAAAGAGAAGTCGGTGACAATCCGGTGGCAGACATAGACACAGCCATCAAGTTCCTGAATAAACTTATCTGAGCAATGCCTGCGGCATTGAAAAAAATTGAATCTCACAATAATTATTCATACTGAACAGGTGCAGTTCATGTAAAAAGCTTTTTTAACATGGACTGCACCCGGATTATATCAGGAGAAGTAATGGAACAAAGACGTTTTCTTGTTATTGGAGCACACCCCGATGATGCGGACATACGCTTTGGCGGCACGGCAATTAAACTAATTAAAGCAGGTCACCTGGTAAAGTTTGTTTCATTATCAAACGGCTGCTGCGGACATTATGCTCTTTCAGGAAAGGAACTGGCGGCCAGGCGATATGCGGAAACCCAGGCGGCAAAAGACATTGCAGGTCTCTATGAATATGAAGTCCTTCTTGAAAACGATGACTGCGAACTGGAACCTACTGTTGAAAACCGCAAAAAAGTCATACGCATCATCAGGGATTTCAAGCCTGATGTAGTATTGGGCCACCGCATTTGCGATTATCATGCGGACCACAGGGCGGTCGCCCAGCTGGTTCAAGATGCGGCATATCTTACACAGGTGCCTAAGTTCTGCCCTGAATCCCCTATTCCACCGAGAGCGCCTGTATTCGGATATGTATGGGACTCTTTCACGGATCCAAGGCCTTTCAGAGCGGATGCGGCTGTATCAATAGATGATGTCCTGGAGGAAAAATGCAGAATGCTGAATTGCCAGGTGTCACAATTCTATGAATGGCTTACATGGGAAAAGCACTTGGAGGTAAATTTTGAAACCATGACCTGGCCCGAGAAATTCAAGCATCTGATGGACAACTGGGGGGAACGCTATCGGGATGTGGCAAATGACGCCAGGCAGGTGCTAATGGAAACCTACGGCAATGCGGGCAGTGATGTCTGCTATGCGGAAACCTTTGAGCTTTCTCAATATGGACGGCGTGTTTCCGTACAGGATTTCCGCGCAATGTTTAAAACTGAATGAATATGACTGGTGATATCCTCCGGTCATAAGTTCTCCGACCTTAAAATCAAAACTGATACAGCATATTATATTTTTTTCAAATTAATGATCTGCCTCTCAGGCAAATATGAACATGCTTGAGAAGCAGAATCGGCATTTGATTGTTTTCACGAAAAGATCATTCATGCGTTCATAATTATCAAATATCAGCAAAAAAGATAAAAATGAATGCTTGAATGATCTATGTTATGTATTGTTTTGTCCGAACAGAAAAAACTTTCCGTATAGATGGCAATTAAGACTGTCTCCTTTAAACACGGCATGATCGCGGAAAATATTAAATGTCATGTTTTTTTGCGGAACTTTTACGTTTTTTTAGCCGTGGTGGCAATTTAACATGTACTTTTCCGGAAAAAGAAGAAACATGCTTCTGCATGTGATCCACAGCACAGGCGGCAAGCGCCTCATAATCAAGGGAAATGGAGGTCAATTCAGGATATAATTGCTTGCCTACGGGAAGATCATCACAGCCGCAAATAGTAAATATGGAGAAAATAATTAAAAAGTTGCAAATAAAAAAGACTGCCGCAAAACATTAGTTTTTGCAGCAGCCCATTTATTGTTTTAACCGATTTGTCCTTTTTTTCGCAGAACGGCAGACCGCAGAGACTTTTCAGAGATTATTCGCATACCACTCTGCAGTCTCATGTATTCCTTCTTTAAAATAAGTGACAGGAGAATACTTCAGCAGCTGCGATATCTTTTCTATCGATGCCAGGGAATGAGGTATGTCCCCTGCTCTTTCCGGACCATAAATCGGACTGATTCCGGAGATTTCGGAATCATATTCAGAAAGAGCAGTCCTCAGTACTTCATAAAGCTTGTTAAGGGATGTACCACTGCCGCATGCCACATTGTACACCTGATTCAAGGCAGCGTTGTCCTCCGTCATCATTGCCAGATTATTTGCCAGGACCACATTGGACACATGCGTAAAATCTCTGGAAAATGTTCCATCTCCGTTTATGACAGGAGACCTGTGTTCAAGCAGAGATTTAGCAAAAAGCGGTATCACTGCGGCATATGCTCCGCAGGGATCCTGGCGGCGTCCGAACACATTGAAATACCGAAGGCCCACAGTATCTATGCCGTAGATCTCATGAAAATTGGCGGCG
>JAZURH010000056.1:0-2054 GCA_045606125.1 Lentisphaeria bacterium
TCCACCTTTGCGCGCGAGAACTCATTTAAATTGACAGTCGGCTCTGAATGCGATGTTTGCCTCCACCTTTGCGCGCGAGAACTCATTATGCTAAATCAAGTAACAACAAGCCCAATGGAACCAGTAATACGCAAGCCTATAAGACTCATAGGCCCTATAAGACTCATAGGACCCATAAGACTCATAGGACTTATTGACGACAAAAGACTTTTCCTGAAACATAAATCCATTTCACATAATAAGCCCTATAATCTGACGCTGTATGCAAATAGCCGGCATCTTATAAATCCATCCGATAAGCCACATAATCCCTTGCTGAAATTGACATTATGCAAAATCACCTGTTCCACGAAAAAAAATGCGATACAGTTTGCACCCGATAAAATTGAGAAGTATATTCACACAATTCAGATTTTCATTTGGCAGAATGGGGTGAACTGTGAGCGGAAACAAGGAAGAAAAAAGATACCTGAGGCACCTGGGCGACTTGGAGGCCTGCTGGAAAATGAACTGGCTTGAATGTCCGTTCTGCCATAAGACATATCCTCTTGACAAGCTGACGGCCCTTGCAATGAACAAGTGCGCCAAATGCGGCGAGGATTTTTACGCACCGCGAAAAATAGGCGACTACTTTCTTGTGGCGACATGCGGCGAAGGCGGCATGGGCAGCGTCTACGAGGCAGTCTCAAGGCGTTTTCCCCATCAGAAACTTGCAGTAAAGCTCCTCTCAAGAAAAGCAAGGGAAAATCCGCCCAACATAAGAGCTATACTCAACGAGGCGGATGTAAGTTCCCACTTCCAAGACTCGGAGTTCATCGCCTCGTCACTGGACAGCGGATTCATTGACGATGAGTTCTTCATAGTAATGCCGCTGATCGATGGCGAGGGGCTGGACAAGCGCATCCTGAGGCTGGGTAAGCTGGCACCAGCTGAAGTGCTTGCCTTCACAAAGCATATTCTTGCTGCGGAACAGCATATATACGCCAAAGGCTATCTATTCAGGGACATGAAGCCGGAAAACATAATTATCAACAAATTCGGCTATGCCATCATGCTGGATTTCGGGCTGTGCATTTCCCTGGATAAGGCACGCAATCCGGATGACGAGTTCATATCCGGCTCGCCATACTACATCCCCCCGGAAAGACTTTTAGGCAATCCGGAAGACGCCAACAGCGAAATATACTCCATAGGTATGGTGATGTACCATGCTCTGACAGGCACGACCATATACGATGCAGACGAATTGGAGGCTCTGGCCAAACGGCATGTTTCCACTCTGCGTGTCAAAAATGCTTCTAAAATGACAGGAATCCCGGAGGAAATAGCGGTTCTCATAGAGGCCATGATACGCATGGATCCGGCGCAAAGGCCCCAGTCCTTCAAAGAAGTGTATGACGAAATATGCAGGATTGAAGAAAGCTTCAAAAAATGATCCGGCTCCAACTTTCCTTAACGGAATGAAAGAATACTGCGATCTATAGAGGTAATTTCAAAAACAGTTCTGCAAAAAACGGCATATCAATTTGCAAAAAATACGGAATGCCGTATATTCTGTACTTGCCATGTCGTTGATTTGGAACCTGGCGGCAGGGAAGTTGTGAACCGGGTCAGGTGTAACCAAGCAGCCCTAAGCAGCCTACCTGGGCGCCGGGGACTCTGATTTAGCGGCATGGCTTTTCTTTTTGCCGCATGGCTCCGTTCCAGCGCAGTAAAGTACAATACAGGCATCACAAACAACAATCGGAAAATTGACAATGGCATATCAAGTTTTAGCAAGGAAGTGGCGCCCGCAGACCTTCGATGAAGTTGTAGGGCAGGAGCACATCAGCAGAACTCTGAAGAACGCCATTGTCAACAACCGCATAGGTCATGCATACCTTTTTGTAGGCTCCAGAGGCATAGGAAAGACAACCAGCGCCAGAATATTTGCCAAGGCGCTGAACTGCCCCAACAACCATGACGGAGAGCCCTGCTGCCAATGCAGAAGCTGCATGGAAGTGGCGGCAGGCACATCCATGGATGTGATCGAAATAGACGGTGCCTCACACAAC
>JAZURH010000057.1:0-6864 GCA_045606125.1 Lentisphaeria bacterium
TAATCTTGCGCTTCTGCTCCGGATCGCATACTCCAGCCAGCTTGTCCAGGAAACGATCAGCCGCATCAACGCAAAGCAGATTCATCTTGTAGTTTTTCTGGAACACATCCCTTACTGATTCAGCCTCGTTCTTGCGCAGCAGGCCATGATCCACAAACACACATGTAAGCCTGTCACCTATCGCCTTGTGTATAAGCACGGCGACCACTGATGAATCAACGCCACCGGAAAGTCCCAGAACCACTCTGCCGTCCCCTACCTGCTCTCTTATATCGGCAACTGCCTCTTCAACGAAATTCTCAAGCTTCCAGGTGCCGTTGCATCCGCAATCCCTGCGGCAGAACTCCAGCAGAGAATTTATATCATAATCACCGCCTGCCACTGTCGTCGCAGGAAGCTTCAGGGCATCAAACTTGCTTACATCGTCCAGAGGAGTTCCGTCATGGCATATAATCAATCCTGCAGGCTTCTCAGCCATGATACGCTCTGCCGGAGTTGAATACGGCATAACCATGGTGTAGAAATTATTGTCACGGATCTCACGGGCAATTTTCTGTATGTCCTCTCTGCCGAAGTTGAGAAGGACAATCGTCTCTGGTGTAACTTTCATCTGTTTTTCCCTGTATTTGATTTTTTCCGGGGCATTACCTTTCCGGACCGAACGTCCGAATCATACATCCCCGACATGTTGTGCCGCGTCGAAAAACCTTAATTTAAATAAAAAAAACATTTTTTCAAATGCTTCTACCGCAAAGCAAGGGCTTCCCTCAATGCCCTTTCCATTGCATCTGCCATCCTGTAGAATCCGAAGTCATTTGGATGGCAACCGTCAACCGTGCATGCGTCCGCATATAAATCCGAGAACATGGCGCTTCCATCCACGAAGGATATCCTTCTGTCTCCTTCGGCAAATGCCCTTTCATAGGATTCCTTAACCACATCCCTGCGTTTAAGGAAGACGCTCTGATTGCTGAGCAATCCGGGGGAACTGACAAAAACCACGGGCACGTCAGGGCATCTTTCCCTGAAATATCTGTAGAAGGGGTAATGTGTATCCTTCAAATACTCAAGCGTCGGGGCATTGTGGTCATAATCCATAACAAAGACGCTCATGGGAATACGCGTCATAATGTCGGCCATCACTGTCTCAGCCTTGGCGGAACCGCTATAGCCCTGCCCAACTACTCTGGCGTTCAGGCGCCTGGAAAGATGATGTATGTAATGATTGCCTGGTCTGGAAGCGCATCCCCCCTGGGTTATGGACGAGCCGTAGAATACTATGGGCTTATCTATAGCAAAGGGGGAAGCCGCCTCTATCCTCGCTCCCGGCTGCACGCCGATTTCAACACATTCAACGCCGTTGTAAAGAGGGAAATTTATTGTGACCTCACGCAAATCAGTGCCAGGCACTGTCTCTGCAAAGCGAACATGGGGATCACCGGCAAAGTCGGCAGGATAATTGAAGCAGATGGCATTCAGTTCCCTTTTGCCATCCAGCGGACCAAAAGCAGAAACAAATCGCTTTGACAGCCCGAAACCGAGATACACATCAAATCCGCAGCTGCCCACCACCGGCATCTTGCCAAAATAAGGTTCTTTAGTCAACTTTGCTCTGAGGCCGACGACAGGACTGTCAGTCCGGAATCTTGCCTGGACACAGGACATGTTCGTGGCCAGTTCAGCCACATTTTTGCTTACATTGGGGAGTTCCGCCTCAGGTATGCGCAGAAACTTGTGCTCCTGTTCCCAAAATGGGAGTCCATTCAATTCTACTGGTTTCTGCCCTACAGAAATAAACGATAATTTGATGCCGCCTATTTCAACGACTTTCATATCAGGATCTATTTCTTCCAATCTCATAATGTTTACCAACTTCTAAAGCACATTAACTTCAACAGAAACACAGCCTATACTGTCCCCCTCCCTGAAAAGTCTTTTGCGGGAGGAAGGCTTGCCGCCACGCTCACCGCCTGTTACACGACCTGCACTGAAATATACATCCTTTGTTGTGAAAAGGGGGACTTCAACACTGAAACGACCGGAGATTTCAGCTGCATCTAAATCTATTCCTCCTTCCAGGATGTATTCGATGTCGGCTGATTTGGCAAGAGCCCTGCGTCCATATTCAAACGGCGAAGACAACACATCACCGGCAACTCCTGCGAAACGCGTTTCAATCAAAGTTTCCGCAGCACCGAAAAGGGAACTGCCCATTCCACGCATAAAAGCATTGAATGCAGATTTGCCCAGTCCCTCAGAAACACGGAAACGCAGTGCAAAACGATGTTCCACTCCCTCCTTGAAAAGTACGCGCCTGTACCAGGGAAGCCCCCGAATGTCAGTCATGCCGCGTTTCAGCATCACAGGCAAGGTAACGCTCTTGGACATTACACTGACCCGAGGCCATGCCAGAACAGCCTCCAGCAAGTGACGACTGGATGCAGCGCCGATACGCCCTTCGGCATCAATGAATGACAGAAGAAACTCAACTTCTCTCTTACCAGAAGCCATATAACACCCCCCAAAAAAAAGACCCGGCATTTATTGCCGGGCCGCGCTAATCAGTTCCAGTACCTGCGGACAAGTTCCGCCGCTTCGTTGATATCCCTGTTCTGCTCTTCGCCTTCCTGGATTTCACGCTCAATTATGAAATCGCCATCAAATCCCATTTCCTTGAGTCTGGGGATAAGACGTTCGAAATGAACGGCGCCTGTACCTGCCTTGACTTCCTTGCCGAGGCTGTTTCCATCCACAGGAGGTATTCCGTCCTTTACATGCAGATTGCGCACATATTTTCCAAATACCTCTATTCCATCGCAGGGACTGCCCTTGCCGTACATGATCAGATTTGCAGGATCAAGGTTGATGCCGAGATTGTCCAGGCCGACTTTCTGTATTGTGCGAAGCAGCACAACCGGAGTTTCCTGTCCAGTCTCAAACCAGAAACCGATTTCCCGTTCACGGCAGTATTCAGCCACTTCGTATATGGCATCGCACACCGGGCCATACATGTAATCCGTCATGTTCTCAGGTATAAATCCGCAATGGGTGATTATAGCGGGAGCACCGGTCTTGACAGCGAAATCCGCACCTTTCTTAAGATCCTCTACACGCTTTTTTCTTGTGGAGGCAGGAATAAGTCCCATGGTAACCGGTCCTTCCACAAAGTTCCAGCATACCCTTTCGCTATATCCCGCCCAGATGGCCGCTATGGCAACACCATAGTCAGCGGACGCCTTCCTGACAGCTGCCGCATTTTCATCTGTATAATTATTCATATCCCAGCAAGCAACCTGGGTCGCCTGGAGCCCGAAACCAGCGACATGCTCGAACATCCTGTCCACAGACACACCGCGAAGATTTGTCATTGTACCTATTCTCATTTGAAACTCCTTGCTAACTCAAAATCCCTGCTTTATTCAACTTCTATACATATTCTCTGTTCGATCTTCTTCATTGCCCCGAACAGATTCCAGAATGCAACTTTAACATAGCATGGCCCCTTTACCTGAGGCACTGCAAGCAGCCTGGAAAAACTCCGTTTCTGCCCGGGAGGTATCATACCGAAGTAAAACAGTTTGCCATCCAGTGACGGAACAGAAGAAAAACTGCGTCCCATCATATTGCTTACAGAACGCATACCGTTGTTCTTTGCCTCAAATGTCACTGCAACGATTTCCCCCGGGGCAGCCTTGTTCTTATACACAACCTTGAGCACCACTCCATCAGGCGAAGACAACTTCAACTGGGTAAAATCCATTCCAAGGGCCTCCAGCATATCTTCTTGTGGAATATCCTTTCCCCCAGGCATAACTGCTTTTTGCCTGCGTATCATGTTTCTTGTGAGCACAAGACTGAAATCCCCATACTCCTTATGAGTGAACTTAAGCGTTTCCTCCCTGGCACGCATATTATCAAACATGGCAATTATTTCCTGCGTCTGGTCAATCCAGATTCCGGATTCGTCGGTATAGTAGGTCTTTCCGCCAAAAGTAAATATTTCAAGCTTCAGTGGACCATCATCCTTTTTTTCAATGCGCTCGGAATGTTCTCCTTCAAACAATTCACCAGGGACAACAACATAGTCCACAGCCCCTCTCTGAGTTATGCCTTCTCCGCTGTTGGGAGTAACTTTTTCCATGACAGTTTCATACATCCGCACTTCATGTATCTTCAATGTAAGAACTCTACGGAACTCAAAACTAAGAAATGATGTTTTATTTTCAACAAGTCTGACCGAATATCCTTCAGTGGCTTCTGTTGAGCGCACTTCAGTTCGCAGATATTTTCCCCTGCGTTTTGCTCCGTCATCTGAATAAACAGCTGCTGCCGCAAGCAATACAGCACATATAAAAAAGGCATATCTCATTTGTCTGTCTCCACTGGATTGCCATCTTTTTCAGCATCCAATTCGCTGCTTATCCGGCCAAGTACATTGGACCAGCGCTTTTTTTTGCCTACATTCACATCAGCAACCGCATAACATCCCAGCTTGCTGTATTCCGCAAAAGGAAGTTCACCGAAAACTGCTCCCCTATGCAGTACTTTGTCATGGTCCCACACATAGTACATGTCAATGTCAAAACGGGCAAAAATCCTATCCTGCTCAACATCCTTACCTTCCATTTTCGTGCATGTCCACACAGCGCACTCTGGATATTTTTTCAGCTGACTGAGCGCCCTGCATTCCGCCAGTTCCGGCAGTCTGTATTCTTCGCCCTCATCCTGACTTATCTTTTTCACAAGAGCCCCTGCACCGGCCAATGTCACATTTCCTGTGCTCAAAGGGGTTGAACTAATGTAAAAGGCACGGCCACTGCTCCTGACAAGAATCATCTTTAAGCCTGACTCAGTTGTATATTCAGCAGGCGCCGGAACATTAGCAATGGCAATCCTTATATCCTTCAACAGTTTTTCAAGACGCTTGCGCTCCGTCCCCTGGGTGATGCCAAGATCGCGAAGTTGAGAACGCGCTTCATTCAGATAATTTTCCACTTGGGGAAGATTGCCGCCGGCAACTGCAGCAACATCGATCAGCCCCGCAAGTTCCACCTGTTTGTTATTGCTGGCCTTAATCTCGGACAATGTGTCTCTCACACGCCTACGCAGCTTCAGATACTCCTGCAAACGATTTTCAACATTCTTAGTTCTGGCAATTTCAAATAATCTTGCTTCCATGGCGGCAATGCGCTTGCTTCTGTCATCACGGGCTGCCAGTTCATCGTTCATGCCCTTTCGTATCTGAAGCAGCTTGTTGCGCTCTTCATACTGCTCAAGTGCAACAAAACGCAGCTCTCTCCCGCCGTCTCCATGCAGCAAATGCAGCAAAGGAGCCACCAGCAGCAAGATTATCAACAGTCTCATAGTCTCTCCATAACTGCTATTTTGCAGAGTTCTCTTTGCAAAATAGATTTCCAGTATTAAATTATTGCCCAAATTGGTCCGGTAGCTCAGTTGGATAGAGCAACTGCCTTCTAAGCCGTAGGTCGCGCGTTCGAGCCGCGCCCGGACCGCCATTTTCAGGACTCCGCAGATTTCTGCGGAGTCTTTTTTCATTCCTCAATATACCGCATGCACCGATACAGTTCAATCGGAAATGTTTTTTTACTTTCCGGCTGCCAGTTCCGCATCCACATACTCTTCTATTACATTCTTTTCAGGTTCAAGCTTTACCCGACGCAGGTCAAGAGACTTAAGTGCCTCCAAAGTAGGATGATGAGCAAGATCATCGCCCAAAGCCTGACTTATTGCCGCGGAGAACTTTGCAGGATGCGCCGTAGCAAGGCAAATGGTGGGAACACCTTCAAGAGGCATGCGGGATGCTACAGCCACGCCCACAGCAGTATGCGGGTCAAGTATGTAGCCATGCCTGTCGTAGAACGCCTTTATGGTCTCAAGAGTCTGCGCTGTATCGCCCCGTCCGGCGGCAATGTCATCATCCTTTCCTGACAAGACTATAGCTCCGTCCCCCGCAAATGCCTGCATCAGTTCACGAATCTTTGCTGAATCCTCACCGACACGATAATACAGATAGCGTTCAAAGTTGCTTGCCACCTGTATATCCATGCTGGGACTCAAGGTGGGACTTACCTTACCCTTGCTGTATTCTCCGGTATTGAAGAATCGTGACAGAATATCATTCTCATTGGTGGCAAGGATGAGCCTTTTGATAGGAGCACCCATCTTTTTTGCAATGTAACCGGCAAAAATGTCACCGAAGTTACCTGTCGGAACAGCCACCTGAACAGAAGCGGCTCCGGTTTCCTCCATGGCCCTGAAGGCGCTCCAGAAATAATATACCACCTGAGCAAGCACACGGGCCCAATTGACGGAATTCACGGCTCCAAGATGCCTGCTTCGCTTGAACGGCATGTCATTGAAGATCTCTTTCAGAACTCTCTGCCCGTCATCAAAAGTACCATTTATGGCGATGCAATGCACATTGCCGTCCGGAACGGTAGCCATCTGGCGTTCCTGAAGCGGACTTACCCGCCCGTCAGGGTACATTATGAAAATATGAATGCCTTTCTTGCCGCGGACGCCGTGTATGGCTGCACTTCCGGTATCCCCGCTTGTGGCACCTATGATATTGAGGGTCTCGCCTGTTCTTGAAAGTATATATTCAAACATGTTTCCAAGGAACTGCAGGGCAACATCCTTGAAGGCAAGTGTGGGGCCATGGAAAAGTTCCGTTATGAACATATCTCCAAAACGGCGTACAGGTATAACTTCCTCAGCGGCAAAGGACGCATAACTGCGATCAACGATATCGCGCAGATCATCAGCCGGCACTGAGTCACCAATGAAAAGGCGCATCACCTCATAGGCAAGCCCCGGATAATCCAATTTTCGCCAGTTCTCCAG
>JAZURH010000058.1:0-2479 GCA_045606125.1 Lentisphaeria bacterium
TGCCCGTCAAGAACCATAACGTGGCGGGGCGGCGGCACATTCACATTTTCCTGAGAACTCATGGTGTACTGCTCCTGCTGAAAATCATTTATCCTTAAGATGGGGCTCAAGATAATCCACACAGCCCTTCATTGTAGCAAAATGGCCATAGTCCGCCTCGGGGACTTCAACCCCGTATCTCTTGCGTAAATCCATGATGACATCAAGAAAATCCATGGACTCCAGCTTGCCTTTGAGGTTTTCCTCCATTCCAAGGGCACCCCAGTCCTCGTCATCAACAATTTCCGTAAGTATGTCAACTACCGCCTGATGAATCTCGTCACGTGTCATGCTGTTGCTAAACTCCTTTTGCATCCCGTCTCATTAAAAACTTATTTTCTACTGCATCTTCGAGACGATCAAGACACAGTTTATTCCATACATACCGAACGAATTATTCAAAATATGCCTGATTTCGCCGCCCTGCACCGGTTTATTCAACACAAGCCCGGGAAGGCTGCAATCCGGATCAAGTTCATCCACATTTATTGTCGGGTGGACAATCCCGTCCGAAAATGATGGCAGATTGCCTGCCAGCTCAATGGCTGCCGCTGCACCCATGCAATGTCCGATGAAACTCTTTGTATTGTTCACAAACGGTCCCGGGCCGTCTTCGCCGAACACGGAGCGTATGGCCTGGCACTCCTTCACATCCCCCATGGGGGTTCCCGTGGCGTGAGTGTTCAATATGTCTATATCCTTCGGTTCCAATCCTGCGCGGGCAATCGCTTTTCTCATGCATTCCGCCTGGCGCTCCGCATTTGGAAGAACCATGTCCGTCGCATCTGAATTATATGCGTATCCCCTTATCTCGCCGTAGATCTTAGCGCCCCGGGCCTTTGCCCTGTCAAGCCTTTCAAGCACATATACGGCACCTCCCTCAGACACAACGATTCCATTTCGTCCCGTATCAAAGGGGCGGGATACCTTTTCAGCCTCATAGCCTGAAGCCAATGCATTCTGACTGTTGAATGCGGCAAAAATGCCAAATGTACCCGTGCTTTCAGAAACTCCGCCGGCGAGTGCCACATCCACTTCGCCGAGAAGTATCTGCTGAAGACCGGTAACGCATCCCAGATTACCTGCTGCGCATGCCGCACCGACTGTATAATGGGGACCAGTAATGCCAAGCCTGACAGTTACCTGGCCCGCCGGGCTGTTAGCAACAGTCCTGGGATTATGGTAATGGGACCAGTACTTTGTGTTGTAGTCAAACTTTGATATTTCATATATCTCGTTTTCCGTCTCAACATTTCCATGCTCGGTTATCCCCAGGAATACGCCCACACGATCATTTGCCACATCTTTTCCGATTTCGATCCCGGCATCAAGAAGCGCCTCGCAAGAACAGTATATTCCTATTGATCCGGCACGCGTGCCGACGCGCACTTCCTTTTTTTTCTGATGTTTCAACACATCAAAATCACACAATCCGGCATAAGTCCTGCCGAAATAGCGTATCTCATATTCGCTGACACCGGACACACCGTCAAGCAGATTCTGCCTGAACTCTGCCATGCTGCTTCCGTTAGGCGAAGCAAGGCCAATGCCGGTTATCACAACTCTGTTTTCATCCGATCTGTTCATATCTCTTCCTGATTTGCTTTAAATCGCCGTAATATAACTTCCATTAAACGCACTTCCACATAAAAAAATAAAAAAACAAAAAATCAAAACAAGACAAATAAGACATACGAAACATGCTGCAGCTTTTTTTCCATTACTGCTTGCAAAGCTGACATTTTAGCTTAAAGTTAGATATTCTGAAACAGGAGGACACAAATATGCCAATATACGAATATGCCTGCAGCAAATGCGGAAGCACTTTCAAGCATCTGCACAGGACTTTTGACGAACCGGCGCCGCCATGCCCGGAATGCGGCCACAAGGATGTCCGCAAGCTCTTTTCAACTTTTGCTGTAAAAACTGCAGGTTCACCATGCGGAGCAAAATCATGTCCGGCAGATTCCGGGCACACATGCTGCCCCGGATGCTGCCATCACGGACATTAAATGTTATTCCAGAATCACCCGAGGCCAAACATGACTCAAACAAAAAAAATACTTCCGGAAGGCAGAATGTGGATGGACCGCAGACTGCTGAACATCTGGCACAGTGATTTTGCCTACTGCACTGATCCGGCAGACACCCTTGAAAAATGGCGGGGGCAGCGGGATTTCATAAAAAGCCAGGTCGCAATAGCGGCAGGTCTTAAACCGGCTCCCAAACCGTTTTCTCCCAATCCGATCATTGGCGTAAAGCACAAGTACTCTGGTACGATAATATCATCGGTCTCATTTGAAAGCATGCCCGGTTCAAAGGTCACAGGCACACTTTATATGCCGGAACGGGTCAAAAGCCAGGCACCGGGCATCCTCTGCCCCCATGGGCATCTGGAAAACGGACGCATACACAGTGATCCCGACAACAACATGCCGGT
>JAZURH010000059.1:0-4343 GCA_045606125.1 Lentisphaeria bacterium
AGAACGACATGGCTACGATCCGACTTCACAGTGATCCCGACAACAACATGCCGGTTTTCTGCCAGATGATGGCCCGTCTGGGATTCATCGTATTCAGCTATGACATGACGGGATACAATGACTGCAACGAAATAATGCACACATGGCCGGAGGAAATGCGCAAAAAAGCAGCCCTGTCCGGTGTGTCCCCATTTGGAATACAGACCATCAATTCACTTAAGGCACTTGATTTCCTGTGCGATCTTCCCGAAGTGGATGAAAGACGCATAGGAGCGGCTGGTCATGGTGCAGGAGCCTTCCAGGCTGCAGTTGCAACACTTCTTGACGAACGGGTGAAGGTACTCGCCGTATCAGGCTTCCTGTCATCCCACAATCAGGGTGAATGCGAATGCGAAGAAGGACCGCTGCTGCGGATAAACTCACTTACATCCTTTGATATGCTGTCCGCATGTGCACCGCGCCCACTGTTCATCGCGTCATCATCACAGGATTGCTCCTCACAGAATCCGGCATACGAAGTTCCGGCACTGCATGAAGTATACAACCTGCTGGATTCAGACGATGCCCTGATGAATTATCACCAGAACATACGCCACGGCTGCCCTAAAGACACCAGAGAACATATTTATCCATGGTTTACGCACTGGCTGCTCAACCAGTCCCTGCGTGAAACAATCGCAGAAGATGATATTGAAGCGGCGCCGGCAAGACTGCTGCTGAACAGCGAACCTGTGCAGCCCACTGCAACATCGACCCAGAAATGCATTTCCATGATCGCCGATTATCTGTGTGCAAACTCAACGCCTATGCCAAAGAACAAAGCGGCAGCAACGGCACTGCGGCGTGAACGCACCCATCTTGCAGGAGATATAATCAACTCAGAACAGGATCTGCACAATGTGTCATGCCGCGTTATAAATGAGGAATGGAGCACAAACGGAGCTGTCGCCCACGGCAGGCTGTTGTCAAGGCGCGATGCAGGTGACATAATACCTGCCATAGAACTTATACCGCCAAAGGCGGACAAAAACAAGCCGACTGTCCTTCTTATTTCAGGCCACGAAAAGGGAGATTTTTTCTCAGGCGGCGCATATTCAACAGTTACAGACGCACTTCTGTCAGCCGGTTGCAGATGCTGGGCGATAGACATGCTTGGCAGCGGAGAAACTGCTTTCATGCCGGCAATGTCCTACAGGGACGAATCCCATCCTCATTTCTATTCGTTCAACCAGTCACTGTTTGCCATGAGGACCCAGGACATTCTCACTGCAATACAAATGCTCCGTGAAACCTACGGAGGCAAAATAGCAGTAGTGTCAGCGACATCGGCAGCCAGACAGACACTGTGCGCCCTGTCTCAGACAGACGACATCTCCGCAGCAGTCATAGACCTGAACGGAATAGGCGATTCAGAAGACGAGTGGCTTGCTGTGCCGGATTTCCAGCCAATGATACTCAAACTTGGCGGTATAAAAGGTCTTGCGGCAATAGCCGGGTGCAAGACATTGGGACTTTTCAGCCCCAATAAGGAAATAGAAGACTATGTACGAACATACTGGGAAACAGCCGAACAGGAAAAGAAGCTGAGCGTTTCAAGCGACACCTTCCTCAGGCTTGCCGAGCAGTTGATCACACGCAGTTGAAATCAAAGTGAATAAAAACAGGACATTGTAAAATGAACACAGCAGAACTTGATTCAAAGTACGGAATAGCAGGAAGAGTGGCGATAGTCGCCGGGGAAGGCGGAATACCTGAAGTGCAGCTGACTGGTCCCGCCTCAAGCGCAAAAATATCCCTTCTGGGAGCCCATGTGCTTTCATGGATTCCGACAGGAAGCGAAGATGTGATGTGGATGAGCAGCAAATCACTGTTCGCAGAAGGCAAGGCCATACGCGGGGGCATTCCCGTTTGCTGGCCATGGTTCAGCAAACATCCTGAAAATGATGCACTGCCCATGCACGGCTTCGCAAGAATCATGCTTTGGGACCTGGTGGAAACAAAGGCTGATGTCAATGAAACAACGGCCATTTTCTCTCTGAAGGACACAAAGGAAACACGGAGCATGTTTCCCAATCAATTCAGCCTTCAACTTACTGTGCGGGCAGGAAAAAACCTTAATCTATCCCTGACAACATGCAACACGGGAGACAGCCCCTTTACAATAACAGAAGCCCTGCATACCTATTTCAACATAGGGGACATAAGCAAGGTGTCCATTGATGGTTTTGAAGGACTCAGCTGCATCAACAAGCTCCAGGACGGAGCAATAAACATACGCAAGGGAACATTTGTAATCGACAGAGGCGTAGATGAGATATATTTCGATTCAGATGGAGACGCAGTGATCCACGATGGCCTCGGCAGAAACATTTCCATAACCAAGAAAGGCAGCAATTCCGCAGTGATATGGAATCCCTGGATAGAAAAATCCATAGCATTGCCGGACTTCCCGGACGACGGATACAAGACCATGCTCTGCGTTGAAACGGCTAATGTGGCTGATGACAAACGCACAATACAGCCGGGATCATCCCACACGCTGGAACTTGAAATAAGTCTCTGATAAAACCCGGTTAAGACACCCGCCATGGAGGACTCAATAAATAGTTCCATGGTGAAGATCGTAAAAAGACTAAAAAGGAGACTACAATGAGTGGGGGGCATTCGTCCCGCCGCATGGGTTTTTCCATGCTGGTAAATATTGCCGGCATATTATGCAGCCGGGTATTCGGTCTTGTGCGGGATATGGTAATGACCTGGTACTGGGGCGGCTCAGGTGCGGCCCAGGCCGCATTTCATCTGGCATTTTCCATTCCGAACATGTTTCGGATGCTTTTTGGGGAAGGCGCGTTCACGGCGGCATTTGTCCCAATTCTTGCCGGCAAACTGGAAAAAGGCACCAAAGAAGAGGCATGGAGATTTTCTGAACGCGTGATCACGCTTCAGCTTCTTGCTCTTGCAGCCGTCTCACTGATCACAGGCATTATCTCCGTAGTCATATACTTCCTTCTGCATGACGGGACAAGAGAACATGTTTCACTGACATTCAAGATACTCCCGCTCCTCATGCCATATTCCCTGTTGATATGCGTGGCCGGAAGCTTTGGCTCCATACTCAATTCATTAAGGAAGTTCGGTCTGCCGGCCCTTAATCCCGTTATTTTCAATATAGTGCAGATAGCCGGAGTTGCGGCAATATCCTTTTTATGGAAAAACGACAACCCCATGGCTCTGTATTGCTTCTGCGGAAGCATTCTTCTTGCAGGCATTCTGCAAATGCTGACACTAATGTACGCTTGCCGCAGACAGGGATTCATATTCCATTTTGCGATTGACTGGAAAAATGAAGATGTAAAAAATGTATGCAAAAAGTTCCTGCCGGGACTGATTGGGGCCGGTGCCAGCCAGATAAACCAGCTGCTGGACAAAATAATGGTGGGTTTTCTTGGCACACTTGCCGTATCATCCATAAACTACAGTCATCATCTGGTATACCTTCCGGTGGGATTGTTCGGTGTGGCAATGGGAACGGTATGCCTTACTGACCTGTCAAGAGCAGCTGGCAAGGACGATGCAGAAGCTTTTTCAAAGGCACTGACATATTCCCTCCGCATGGTACTGTTTCTCAGCCTGCCATGCACGGTGCTGCTGTTTGTATTTGCAGAGCCTGTAATAAGACTTCTTTATTTCAGGGGCGCCTTTGACGAAGCGTCTGTGAATGCCTGCACCTATGCTATGAAATGCTACATTCCCGGTATTCCCGCATTCTGCCTGTTGAAGGTGGCGACAACGCCGCACCACGGCAAAGGGGACACAACAACGCCGGTACGCGTGGCAATAGCATGCATAGCGCTTAATTTCATATTGAATATTTCACTTATATGGACTTTCAAGCAAGGCGGTCTTGCCCTTTCAACAAGCATCTGCACCTGGGTCAATGTTGCATGCCTTCTTGCACTTGCGAAAAAACATGCCTCTACCTGGAGTCCATGGCCGTCCCTGTGGTCAGGCTGCGCATGGCTGGCTGCTGCCCTGCTGTCAGGAGCATTGGCCCATTGTATCTGCAAGACTGCAAATCTGAATGCGCATCTTTCTGGATTCCGCCTATATGCAGCCGAAATCATTCTTGGCGGCGGATCAGGAACAGCAATATATCTTTTGCTCGGCGGAAGCCTGTTTATCCTTCTGAAAAGATTTTCATCGAAACATAAGGTTTGAAAAAAAGAAAGACCGCAATTTAACTGCGGTCTTCTATAAATGGTGTGCGATACAGAACTCGAATCTGTGACCTCTACCGTGTCAAGGTAGCGCTCTAACCAACTGAGCTAATCGCACATATTTTC
>JAZURH010000060.1:0-4651 GCA_045606125.1 Lentisphaeria bacterium
ACCGTTTACCGCTATGAAAAGAGCGGCGTGCTTCATGGCTTGCTTCGTGTTCGCGGATTTACACAGGATGATGCACATATCATCTGCACTCCCGAGCAGATTGAGGATGAGATTCGCGAAGTACTCCGCTTCAGCATGTTCATGTGGAAGTCATTCGGATTTAAGGACGTGAAGGCATATCTTGCCACCAAGCCCGCAAAGGCCGTTGGTGACGACGCTTCATGGGCCAAGGCTCTTGTATCCCTTGAGAAGGCAGTTAAAGCTGAAGGCATTGATTGTGAAGTGGATGAAGGCGGCGGTGCTTTCTATGGACCGAAGATCGATCTTAAGATCAAAGATGCTCTGGGACGCGAATGGCAGACAAGCACAATTCAGTTTGACTTCAATTTGCCTGAGCGTTTCGATATGACATACATAGGACAGGACGGACTCAAGCATCGCCCGTTCATGGTCCATCGTGCGCTGCTCGGTTCTCTGGAGCGCTTCTTCGGTATTCTGGTCGAGCATTATGCCGGAGCTTTCCCTGTATGGCTTGCGCCTGAGCAGGTCCGCGTGCTTCCCATCAGTGAGAAGTACAATGAATACGCCTACAAACTGGCTGCGGAGCTCAAGGCTTCCCGCATACGCAATACGGTTGATGATGCGGCAGAAACCATAGGCGGCAAGATCCGCAGGGCACGCAATATGCGCATTCCGTATCTGCTGGTAGTGGGTGAACGGGAAGAAGCAGCTGGTGAAGTTGCAGTGCGCAGCCGCAAAGGTGAGGAAGGTGCAGTTGCATTCGATGCTTTCCTTGCCCGCGTAAAGCAGGAGATAGCCGACAAGGCGTGAACGTCCCTGTTTGAAGTTTTTGTGAATGGTTTGCATTGAGATATGAAGTGGGGGCGGCTTTCAGCCGTCCCGAAGATTAACCCTTAAGAGAGGAGATACTCCCATCGCACGCCAATTAAAACCAGGAGAGCGTATCTACCGTGGAAGGTCGGTACGACTGTTGTCAGAGAACAATGAGCAGTTAGGCATCTGCACTTTTGAAGAGGCTTTGGCCCGCGCCAGCGCGGCCGGACTTGATCTGGTGGAGATGAATGGCAAGTCCGAGCCGCCTGTATGCCGTATACTGGATTTCGGAAGATACCAGTATATGGAAGACAAGCGTCAGAAGAACGCCAAGAAGAATCAGATACAGCAGAAAATCAAGGAAATCAAATTCCATCCGGGTGTCGGAGATAACGATTTTGCTGTAAAAGTGAAGCACGTGATTGAATTTTTGCAAAAAGGTGATAAAGTACGTGTCATTCTTGCATTCAGAGGGCGTGAGATGAGCCATCCGGAACTTGGCCAGCAGGTTATTTCGAGGATCATTGAGGCTGTCGGGGAACTGGCGGTCATTGATGCACCGGCGAAAATGCTTGGCAAGAACTGCCAGATGATCATGGCACCGAATCAGAAGCTCAAGAAGAAGCTTGCCGAAGCCGCAGCCGCTGAAAAGGACGGCGAAGCAGAGGCGTGAGTTTGTTTCTTTGAAGGCTGAAGCCGCAGCGGAACGACTGAATCCGTGAGACAGAGAACTGCACCGGGGCACCGTGTTTTGCCTACGGGCGGTTCTTTTGTGCTACCGAACATCCACTTTGCGGATCAGTAAAGGCAGCAGCCAAAAAACAATAACAATGGAAAATTAAGGACAAGTACCGCAATGCCGAAAATGAAGACAAGAAAGGCCGCCGCGAAGAGATTCAAGGAGACCGGAACAGGAAAGTTTGTGCACAATTGCGCCTATGGACGCCACATTCTCACCAAGAAGAGCGCAAAGCGTAAGCGCCGTCTGGGGCAGTCCGCAGCTGTCAAGTCCAGCGAAATCCGCCGTATCAAGGCTTCATTGCCCTACGGTCTGTAAGCTGAAGACAGTTTGAGAATCCGTCAAGTAAGAGATTAACTTTAAAGGTAGGACAATACAATGAGAGCAACTTGTGCAGTTGCGTCGCGCAAGCGCCGCAAGAGGGTTTTGAATCAGGCCAAGGGTTTCCGCGGCAATCGCAGCAAACTGATCCGCATGGCATACGGCGCAGTGAATCGCGCCATGAAGAACGCCTATATCGGCCGCAAGGAAAAGAAGCGCCAGTACCGCGCACTGTGGACAATGCGTATTAACGCAGCCTGCCGCGAACTGGGCTCCAAGTACAGCTGGCTTATCGACGGTCTCACCAAGGCCGGTATTGCCATCGACCGCAAGCAGCTTGCTGAAATGGCAGTTAACGACAGCGAAGCCTTCAAGCAGATCCTTGAAAAGGCTATGGCAGCACGCGCATAACTACAGCGCAGCAGAAGAGCGACATCATCTGATGTCGCTTTTTTTGTTGCCGGGATTTGTCCCGGCGGGAATAGTTTTCTATTCTGATTTCAATAAATGAATTGAGGAGTGTTCGGATGAAACTGGAATTGGGCAGGTATGATTATGCGGCTTATGCGGGCTTCTGCGCGTATGCCTGCAGTTCTCTGGTAGTACCCATTGTTCTTGTGGACATGGCTCGTTCCCTGAACTTTCCTCTGGAATCAGGCGGCATGTCCCATGGAGGTCTTCTTCAGATATTTAGGGGTGTTGCCATGGTTATTGCCCTGATCTGCTGCGGCTGGGTGGGATCGAAGATAGGCAAGCGTATGACCATGGGTATTTCAATGCTGATGATGGGCGTAGGTATTCTTGTCTGTTCTGCAGTGCCTTCCTTCGGTTTTCTTTTGCCATGCCTTGTTCTGGCAGGGCTGGGTGAAGGAATATGCGAAGGCATGGCCACGCCCTTTGTTCATGATCTTCATAAGCGTGATCAGGCCGGTTATGTAAGCATTGCCCACAGTTTCTGGTCAGTTGGCATAGGTTTCTGTGTTGTGCTGGCAGGAGCACTTGTAGCTTTCGGTTTCAATTGGCGCGGCATCATAGCTGCATCGGGTATTTTTTCAATTCTTGTATCGGCAATGTTCCTTTGGAAGGAGAGAAGGGGACATGAGTATCCGGAATCGAAAAAGGGATCCAGGGAAAGCGATGTGTGGCAGCAGACAAAGCGCATAGTTTCCCGTCCCAGATTCTGGGTATATTGTCTCGGCATGTTCATAGGGGCAGGGGCTGAATTCTGCCTTACTTTCTGGGCAGCCAGCTTTATAAGGCTTAATTTTGATACAAGCGTCTGGGTTGCCGGACTGGGGACTGCATGCCTTGCGACTGGAATGTTTCTCGGGCGTTCCGGGTATGGAAAGTTTGTGCCGGATAAATATCAGCCTCATCTTCTTGTCATTGCCGCTTCTGGGGGAATACCTGTTACTTTGCTTATGCTGTTTCTTGATCAAAGCAGCTTCGGTTCCCCGGCATTTGCACTTGCTGCCCTGTTTCTGCTGATGTTTCTGGCCGGGTTCAGCATTGCTCCTTACTGGCCCACATTGCAGGTCTACGGGGCTCAGCAGCTGCCGGAACTGGATTCCACAATGCTTTTCATCTGGTTTTCAAGCGTCGGAATACCGGGCTGCGCATTTTTTACGTGGATAATGGGTGTACTCGGGGACAATTTCGGGCTGGAAAAATCCTTTTTCATGATCCCGGCCAGTATGGCTCTGTATGCCATGCTTGTATTCTTTGAGGCCTTTGTTTTTCCTGTGAATAAAAGAGGGGCCTGAGCAATAAACGGTACATTTTTATTTGGGCAGGTGCTCCCAGTATCCTATGCCCGGTTTCAGGTGATATACGGGGTCATAGCTTTTTCCGTTCCATTGCCAGGCCTGCCTGCTGCATTCTTCTTCTACGCAGAAGAAATTCCATCCGTGGGATTGTTCAGCGGGCTTGCATGGTTTTCCCATCAGATAAAGTGAAGCTGTGGACGGTGAATATATCCATACACCAGCACTTTCTGAAGAGGGGCGGTATTTTACAAGACATTTGTTTTCCCTGTCAAAGGTAAATGCAGTAAACGCAGCGAGTCTTTCAAGTGATTGGGGGCCGGGAAGCATGTCGATGCCTATGGTGTTCCATCCGGGGGCGAGAATATATTCTCTGGAACGCATATTTTCCTGTTTCAAGCGGATTTTGTATTTTTGAATACCTGCAGTTTCTGTTTTATATTCGGAAGTGTCGGACATGCTGCACAGTATTCCAGCATCGCTTTCCAGAATTACGGATGTATCGGTTTCCACATGCCATAGATTCCATTTCAGTATTATGCCTTCATCCGGGGAAGGATTTTTTATTGCCAGGCACCATTCCGTGGTTGGAGCAAGGCGGCATTCGTCCCGCTCCAGGAGTCGTCCGTCTCTTTCCAGCCAGGCATCAGCTTCACCTATTGAATCTGCGGTTATGCTTACTTCTTCGTTGAAATTGTAATTGTCATTTCCTGTTTCCCTTGCGACAATGACCAGTCTTCGCAGAAGACGGCCCTTTCTGTAAACATCAATTTCTCTCCATATCTGCGTGTTATCCGGAAGATATTTTGTATATGTTGCCGAAATGCAGTTCAGATGCCCGTCCTGTATTTCAATTTTCCAGGGAACAGGTGTTTTCCAACCGGGAATATCACTGAAAGTAACATTGCACTGTCCGGGGGTGTTTTCGATAATCTCGCCTGAAACATGTGGATTCCCTTTAACGGACCATTTTGCTCCGAGTTTGTTTGCTTCC
>JAZURH010000061.1:0-1692 GCA_045606125.1 Lentisphaeria bacterium
ACATGGCTACGATCCGACTTAGGGGGGAGCAGTGAGGGGAATACTTGCTGTCATATTGCTGATACCGGTCATTCTGTTTGCCAGTGAAACCGGCATTGCAGGTCTTGGCAACAGTGTGACTTTGGACAAGTTCAGCACCAGGGGGCTTGATTCTCATGGAAAGTTGAGCTGGCGTCTTTCCGGGGAAAGCGCTGAAATGAACGGATCCATAATAACCGTCAGGGAGTTTATGGCGTTTTTTTATCAGAAGGAGGGCGGCATAGTTGAACTCAGTTCTCCGGGGTGCAGGTTTCTTCAATCCCTCAAGGAAGTGAAGAGTGATGCCCCCGTGCGTGTCAAGTCGGACGGCATACTTGTAGAAGGCATAGGATATGATGTATATCTTGAGGGGCGTGTCATACGGATTCGCAGTTCCGTACGTGCCGTCATCAGGGGAAATGCAGTTAAAATAGACGGCAGGAAATCTGCTGCAACAGGAAAAGACAAAAAATGAACAAGATTTTTGGGATTACATTTGCAGGTATATTGTGCGGTTTTTTGCTTGCTGCTGCAGAAAAGACACCTGCATCCGGTGCTGAAGCTGAGCAGGAATGGAACATAACAGCAGACAGTATCGAGATGCTTATGGATAATCGGCTCATCGAACTGGAGGGAAATGTGCTTGTGGAAGATGAGCAGGTAAGACTTTCTGCAAAAAAAATGATGATTCACCTTGACGAAAACAACAAGTTGAAGGATATTGAGGCCGTGGGCGGAGTTACGGTGCGCAAACTTGATTCATCGGAGAGCGCCACAGGTGATACCGGGTTCTACGATGCTGTCAAGGAAACCGTGACTTTGAGTGGAAATTGCATACTTCTGAAAGACAAGAACACCCTTACCGGGGACAAAGTCGTCTACAACAGGAAGGACAATGTGATCTCCATGACCAGAGCGACTATAACTCTTCCTGCCAGGAAAGGATCAGGCGGAGCATCGCTCGGTGGTTTCCTTGGCAAGGACAAAGACAAGGAAAAGGATAAGGAAAAGGATAAGGATAAGGAAAAGTCCGACGGTAAAAAACAGGAGGACAAGCAGGGGAAAGAAGAATGAATGATGAAGTTCTGCTGAAAGCTGAGGGACTTGTAAAGGTCTACGGTGGCAGGCGCGTTGTTAACAACGTGTCGCTTGAAGTTCGCCCCGGTGAGGTGGTTGGACTTCTTGGCCCCAACGGAGCCGGCAAGACTACGTCGTTCTATATGATAACAGGGCTTATACGGCCCGATGCGGGGAACATCAGTTTCATGGGCAGGGACGTGTCCGGAATGGCCATGTTCGAGCGTGCCAGGCTCGGCATGGGCTATCTGGCCCAGGAACCGTCGATTTTCCGTAAACTTACAGTCGAACAGAATGTCATGTGCGTGCTTGAAACATTGGACATGACGAAAGAGGAGAGGAAGAACAGGCTGAAAGAACTTCTTGACGAACTGCAGCTCACACATCTGGCCGGTCAAAAGGCTATGACCCTCAGCGGCGGAGAGCGCAGAAGGCTTGAGATCACCCGGGCAATGGCCACGACTCCCAGGCTTATGATGCTTGATGAACCGTTTGGCGGCGTAGATCCGATCAATGTGAACGAGGTTCAGAAGATCGTTGCAAATCTGAGGGACAGGGGTTTGGGCATTTTGATTACTGATCACAATGTGCGTGAGA
>JAZURH010000062.1:0-3900 GCA_045606125.1 Lentisphaeria bacterium
CCGCTTGGCCTCCGACTTCCCACCCCAACACGCGCGAGAGAAAATATTCAGGCGGAAACAACCCGGTTACATTGCGCCTCACCCCTAAAATAATGCGCAGAAATAAACAAAAAAAAATACAGCATAGCCTATATGTGCGAAAGAGAAAACAGAAATGAGTCTTAATGACAAGGGGGCAGCCAATCCACACCTGCAAAATAGCACGAAAATAAAAAAACTTATGGGAATAATAGAACCGAAGGGGTATTGGTAAGGCTTGATGGATTTTGGGTATTTAAAGCACTTGAGCCTTGAAATATTTAAAGATTTTATGGATTTGAAGGCTTGGGAAGATTATTACTTTGTAATTCTCCGACCTGAACATTCCCTATTTCGGCCGGATTTTTTATTAAACATAAATCGTGCTGCTTTTGTACTTCACAAATCTAAAAAAACTCAGCAAAATATTAACATTGATTTTCACCTGCAAAGATGCAGCGCATTCCATCTGCCATGGACATTCCATCCCATCTCCCGCGCCGTATCCATGAAAACACGCAGCGCCTGCCGTCGTCCATCATGAAAACGATTTGCGGTAAACACATGTTCTGCGCCTGCCCTGACGCAGCATTCAAGGAAACGCCTGTACGCAGATTGACTGCAAAGAAAGCGTCCTCCCACAAGTCCGTTGGAAACCACCACATCTGCTTTTACGCAAAAATCTTCAGCAAAACCGTATGTAAACTCTGCGGCACAATCGGGAAAAGCCATCTGTCGGCGCCAATCATGGGGCAACTTTCTATTCTGTGCCATCCAGACTTCCAGCAATTCCCCAGTCACACCGATTACAACGGGAGAAAAATTCTCCAATGCCTTTGCTATCTCAAGGGTGTTATGTCCCACTCCGCATCCTATGTCCGCGATTCGCATACCTTTTGCGATGATTTTTTTCAAAGCGGCAATCTGTCCGGGATAACGCCCTTGCAATGTTCCGAAAGAAGGCGGATCCGCCAATGCACACATCAACGGGAAAAAATCATCCTGCTTAACAGTTACACCGGCCGTCAGCTGCAAAGGCAGATCCGCCCACAGATCAGGCAGTGACAGATGAAAGGGATTTCTAAGCGGATAAGGCAGCCATTCTTCAGTTGGAAAAAATGCTCTGGCAACACGGCAAATGGATGATATATATTCCCTGACAGGCAGAAATGACTCATACATCCCCCGCAATTCAGGAGACACAACAAGCCCCTGTCCCCACCAGGGAGCACCTGCATATTTATTCCATATATCCAGTCTGGCGGTCCATATTGCATTATGCCTGTCAAGCAGCGCCTTTGCCTCCGGTGCAAAATGCCCGGAAAAATCATAAGACATGGAATTCTGCTGCATCAAAAAGGGCACTCCGCTGAAATATCATATTTACCGAACAACAATCTTTCAGCATGCAGCGCCTGTCTGGACATGCGGAGCGCGGCGTGATCATCCTCAGTCATACGGCCTTCAAGAAAACGCAGGAAAATTGTTTCATCCGGCCCGTATATCTTATCACCAAGCAGCGGGAATCCCAGACTTTTCAAAGTTGCCCGTATCTGATGCGTCCTGCCTGTATGAAGTCTTGCCTCAATCAAAGAACATCCGTCTCTTATTTCAAGCCGCCTGAAAGTCGTGCTGCACCATTCTGCCATCTCATCCGGTTTTTCGTATGAAAAAGAACGTCTTTTTGACACAAGAGCGGCCCCGTCATGATACAGCCAGCCAGCCGCTTCAAGTTCGACAGGAAAATCACCGGATACAAGCACCCTGTAAGTTTTACAGGATTCAGGTCTGCGCAGCAGCTTTACGGCATCTGCTGCCGCCTTTCCACTTCTTGCGACCAGGACGACACCCGATGTCTCACGATCCAGACGATTAACAAAGCGGACCTGTTCCATAGGCGGAATCCCCTCAAATGCCCCTTCTTTGAAAAGGGCCCACAATGTGTTATTGAAAAAGCAGCCTGATGGATGACAGGGCAGATTTCCCGGCTTGTTCACGGCTATGTAGTCGCTGTCAGCAAAAAGCAGTTCCACATTCATATCCACGGGCGGTTCTGAAACCGGCCGGGGAAAATACTGCATTTCATCTCCGTCCTCAAGAATCCGTCCAGCTGCAGCTGGCTCGCCATTTATGGAAACTCTCCCTTCTGCAAGAAGTTCAGTCCAGAGTTCCCTGCTGTGATATGTATATCTGGCAGTCAGATAATCTATAAGCGCAATGCCGCCACCTGAGACAAGTGTCTTTGATACTCTCTGAAGCATGGCACGGACTCCGGATCAAATGTCATCTGCAAGAATCCCGGTCATTTCACGACCGCCATCCGCCGATTCAATATGAACCTTTGCAAAGGTATTGCGGGAAAGTTCGGCGCCGCGTATCTTCACATGAAGATAATTATCCGTCCATCCTGCCCCGTCTTCTTCCACAAGTACATCAAGGACCTTCCCTACCTGGCTTTCTGCAAACTCAAGAGCCTTGCGGGCCCCTATGCCGGACAGAACTGAGGCCCTTTCTTCAGCCTCCCTGCGGGAAGGTCTGTCAGGATATTCAGCAGCAGGAGTTCCCGGTCGTGGTGAATATGGAAAAACATGCAGCAGACCAAACGGCAGCTTGTCCACAAAGGTCCTGCATTCCTCAAAAAGATGTTCATCCTCTCCTGGAAATCCTGTTATTATATCCGCACCAACGCACAATCCGGGAATGCGTTCAGCAGCTGTCTGCACCATTTCGGCATATTGAACAGCTGTATAATGACGGCGCATTCTTTTGAGAACAGTATTCTCCCCGTACTGCAGGGGCAAATGAAGGAAACGGCACAGCCTCGGTTCCGTTTCCATGACATCCACCACACGGCCCACAACCTCACCCGGCTCAGACGAACCCAGCCTTATGCGGAATCCATCTCCAAGAGCCAGCAGTTTCTCGATCAGCCCCGCCAAATCAACGCCGCTGTCCCTGTATGTCGTCAGGTTTACACCGCAAAGCACAAGTTCACGGTATCCTGCCTCAAGCAGTTCATTTGCTTCCCTGAGTACATCATCCAGTGCCCTTGACCTGGCCCGCCCTCTTGAATGAGGCACGATGCAATATGAACAAAAGAAGTTGCACCCGTCCTGCACCTTAAGATTTGCTCTGGTTCGCTCGGCAAATCTTGCAGCACCCTCAATGCGAAAGCCGTCCCCTTCCTTTCCGGGGCAGGCATGGAAAGGAAGCTTCTCACTAAGAAGCTCACTCAGCGGTCGTGTCATAGGATGAGGTGCGACAAGACCGGCCTTGCCAGTCCAATCATCCACATTTGCATCACATCCCATTACAACTATAACTGCACCGGGAAATCTTCTGCGGGCGGCACTTACAGCCTGCCTGGTCTTTCTTGAAGCTTCACCGGTAACGGCACAGCTGTTTATCACAAGCACATCAGCATCAGACAGCCATGGTACCACTTCCCAGCCATGCCGGGAAAGATCATCCGCCGCCAATGCCGTCTCCGCCTGATTAAGCCGACATCCAAGTGTATGGAAAGAAACCCTCATCGCTGTTTTCAACGCGGCAAAAGTCTGTCATGTACAGAAAATTGCAATCTGAACTCCTGATGTCCCGGCATAAGCCTGTATTTTTCCCAGGGGGCTGGACCACATGATTGGGATCCGCATCCGGACAGTCCGTAATCCAGATTGACTGTTATTTCCCCTTGTTTTCTGAGTTCGAAGGGGTGTTCAGCAATTGTAAGCTCTCTGTTCGTGCAATGCTTTGCACTGAAATCAAACAACTGCCCTCCTGCAATGCGCAGCCCCCGCCCCCGCCTGTTGTAGAAATCGACCCATCTTGTCTGATGTCTGTTACCATTTTCCTGGGGACGCAGATATTCTGTGCCCAGACCGG
>JAZURH010000063.1:0-2253 GCA_045606125.1 Lentisphaeria bacterium
ATGGTTTGAGCAATGCTAATATGCCAGGGATGGAGACAATAAAAGCAAGCGTTGACAAAATTGCTGATTTTTATGGTGTGGACTCTGTCAAAGTATTCTATGAACAGGGAGAGCCGGGATTGCAATATAGTGGCATGACTACATTGAATTATGACAACTGGATCGGAGGAGATCCTGAGGTTTTAGCGTCTTACAGTAAATGCTATGGTCAAGATTTTGCAGAAAGTGTTATAGCTCATGAATTTGGACATAATATGTATTCCAGACTTGGCGGCGACGAATCGTCACGAATTGGGAATGAAGCTTTTGCAGACTATGCAGCAGGTTTATATGCCGGTTCGCGTGGACTTGATCCGAAGGGAATGGAAGAATTTTTGGCAGAGCATCCCGGCGATGGGCAATTGTATCCCAAAAACAGAAGCGAGCTGTTCATGGAAGGATATGAAGATGCTCAAAACTATACATGGAAAGATTTTCAGGATATTGTGGATGATCCGACCTTTAATCTGGAAGATAAAATGCATGAAATTGCAGGGCGCTATGCATAAAAACAAATGAGAGGCAAGATCCCCGCTTTCTGTTTTTACTATGAGGGAATAACACTGCTGTCCGGTAAAAATTTCAAAGCAGAAGTGAAAAAGAAGCAGCAGTATAGAAAAATATTTTTTAACGATAAACTCTTTTGGCTTGTCATATTTCATACTGAAAGGTCTCTTATATAGCAAATGATATGGAAGCTTGCTTATTAAATCTGTTTCCAAATATAAATAAAAGGGAGGAAAATGAGCTCATTACGCGTTTATGAAAGAACAAACATACATCTTGTAGATGGAAGCATTTTATCTCGTGATATTGCTGAAGGCGTTGCTGTTTTTATCCCTGGCGGTTTTAGACATTTAACAATCGACGGGAAAAAAATTTTTCCATGAAGTTACAGGATATGAACTGCCCGGTTCATTAGATGCCGTGGAAATTGATGACCCCATGCACAAATTAAAGTACATTCTCTGCATGGAACTGTTTGCCCGTAGTGAAAAGCAAATGGAACAGCATTTGACGGATGTGCTGGATTATTTTTCCCGTTGCAGCGTAAAATCAATTGCAATGAATGGAATTTATTGTGACTGTGCTTCGCAACGGCCAGAAAGATGTCAATTGGAGTTCATTATAAAATACCTCGTAACTAATGAGACATATTTTGAAGATATTTATCTTGTTGATTTATGCGGGGGATTTAATAAATATTGTAGAGCTTCTGAATTTAGAAATTATCGGCCTGAAATAAACATTATAAATCATTGAATAAAGGGGATAAAATGAATTTTTGGCAGAAAAAAACATATTCGCCGGAGGATATTGAATCCACAAGAAAATTATTGGAACTTTTGAAGCCTATGGAAGATGAAAAAATCGAAAGCAATGAACATGGGTTTGCTACCATTCATATTTATGCTTTGGAAAATAATCTCGATCTTGAACTGTTCCTTGCCAGCGGATTGAATGTCAATGAGTTATCACGCAAAGACAAAATAAGCGCACTTCAACTGGCTGTTGCAGCCGGACATCAGGACATGGTAAAGCTGCTGATTGCTTATGGCGCTGATATGTATTTGCAGGAAGGTGATAACTTGCCGCCACTTTTTACTGCAATTAAGAAAAATGATCTCGAGATGGTAAAAGTTTTGATTGAATGCGGCGTTGATCCACAGCGTAAATGCCGTGTTTCCGGAACTGAGGCAAGTGCGGTTGTCTTTGCTCTTGTAAGTAAAAAAGAAGAAATTTTTACTTTTTTGCATTCTCACAAACAAGTTCCGCCCAAATCCAAATGTAATTGGCTCAAAAAAATTTTGAATATAATGAGATGAAAATGAGGACAAACTTGCCAACTGTGTGTAATAATAATCTCTCAAGCACCGGAATAGTTTCCCCGTAATAAATTTTTCATAAAACTCAGAAATTCGTCTGATTTTTCTGTCATTTTTTGAAATAACCCCTCCCTTATATAGCGTAAAAGCAAACAATAAATCAATGGAGGATTACAATGAAAGATTTCAGAAATGAATTGCAGGAGAAATTTGCAGAGCAGGAAATTAAAGAAGCCCAGGAGCTGATGCAGTACAAATCTGTGTTCGCACAAGATGATGTCCGTAAATGTGAGAAGTTTTTAAGAGAAATCGAAAGATTTGCCATCATTTCCGACTATCACAGTGATTTTTACAGTGTATTTCAAGGTTTCTGGGCTGGCAATGTCGA
>JAZURH010000064.1:0-2646 GCA_045606125.1 Lentisphaeria bacterium
TATGGGCGGTTTTTTTGGTGCAATATCATCTGATGATTGTGTATATGACATTTTTTTCGGCACGGATTATCATTCCCATCTGGGAAATTTGCGCGGCGGAATGATGACTCTTGGCGATTACGGGATGCGCCGCTACATCCATGATATCACCAATACTCCATTCAGGGCCAAGTTTGAATGCGATCTGTCTTCTTTGAAGGGAGCCAAGTCCGGAATAGGCTGCATAAGCGACACAGCTGACCAGCCTATCATGGTGCGTTCGCATCTGGGTGCCTTCGGCGCCGTAATGGTCGGTGCTATAAACAATGTGGATGAATTGGTCGAGGAGGCCTGTACAAAACAGAATGCCCATTTTTCTGAACTCTGCAATGACGGAGTCAATCCCAATGAAGTGGCTGCCACAATAGTATCCACCGGAAAAAGCATAGAGGATGGATTCAGAACATTGCAGGATTCTGTGGAAGGCTCCTGTTCCATGCTGCTTCTTTCAGCCAAGGGCATATATGCAATGCGTGATGTGCTTGGCAGGACGCCTGTCTTTGTAGGGCGCAAGGACGGCGCTAAGGCGATTTCCATGGAGCCGTGTGCTATGGTGAATCTGGGCTATACTGTGGAATATGAATTGGGCCCGGGCGAAGCTGTTCTGGTCAGTGTGGATGGTATAGAGCAGATCTTGCCTCCTCGTGAAGAAATGCAGATGTGTGCTTTTTTCTGGGTTTATTTTGGTTTCCCGGCGGCGACATACGAGGGGCGCAATGTGGAATGTGTCCGCTACAAGTGCGGCAACAGACTTGCGGCCGTCGAAAGAGAGGACTGTGGTCTGCCGGAAGGCGCTGATTCAGTAGTGGGCATTCCAGATTCCGGAGTTGCCCATGCACTTGGTTATTCGGAGGAGTCAAAGATACCCTACAGGCGGGCGTTTATCAAGTATACACCTACCTGGGCCAGAAGTTTCATTCCCAGTGATCAGATGAAGAGGGCACACGTGGCAACTATGAAACTTCTTCCGATAACTGAGCTTATTGAGGGGCAGAATCTGGTTTTCTGCGAAGATTCTATAGTGCGGGGTACCCAGCTTGGCAATACATTCAAGCGCTTGTCTAAAATGGGAGCGAAAAGCGTGAATGTGCGTTCGGCATGCCCCCCCATACTTTTTAATTGCAAGTATCTTAATTTCTCAAGTTCCAACGGATTGAAGGGACTTGCCGGCGTAAGGGCTATCGCCAAAGTGGAAAATCATGAATTGACTGGTGATGATGCCAAGGACAAGGCATGGTTTGCAACTGTTGATGTAAAGCCATATCTGGATGTGAAATCCGAAAAATACGCCCGGATGGTGGAGACAATACGTTTGGAATTGGGATTTACTTCATTGAGGTATCAGAGCATAGATGATCTTATAGAGGCCATAGGACTGCCGCGTGAAAAACTCTGCACGTATTGTCTGGATGGGCATGATTGTTCTGCTTGCAAGCGTTGTAAGTGAGGCAGAAAGTGTCCGTAAAAACGGACATTACGGCTCGATATAGCATCAGGAGAAACGGAATGCGATATTTTTTATCCCTTGTTTTATTGTTATGCCTTGTTGTGGGCGCATCGGATTTTAAACCAGGAAAGGGAGTTGTCACAGCTGAAAAACTGACGATACGCGCAAAGCCCGGACTGCATTTTGAGAGTCTGGGGAGCTATCGCCGTGGCGACAGTGTAGATGTTCTTTCTGCCAGGGACGGTTGGTGCGAGGTAAAACTGCAGGGGGATTTCAATGGCTGGGTTCCGGCTGATGCAATTAATGACGAAGGTGTTGTCGTGGCGGCAAATTGTCCATTGTATTGCGGACCAGGAGTGGTGTTCACTATATTCAGCCGTGTTTCGCGGGGTACCCGCCTTGAGGTTTCAGAGCGCAGGGCAGTAAATTGGCGTCAGGTCAAGGTTCCGGAAGGATGCACGGCTTGGGTAAGTGCAGCCTATATAGAGATGGTTAAGCCGGAAGTTAAGCCGGAAGTTAAGCAGGAAGAAATTGTCGGGAAGAAATCAGTTTCTGTGGAAAATAAGGTTGCAGTTGAGAGCAGGGAAGTTCTTGATGTGGAGAATAGGGCAGCTGAAGCTGAGAAACTGGCTGAAGAGGCGAAGGCGAATCGAAGGCTTCAGGAGGCCAGGGCGGCAAAGGCCGCTGCTGACGCAGCTGCCGCCAGAAAAGCTGCAGAGGAGGCTCAGCATAGATTGGTTGAGCAGGAAATGAATCTGGCCCGTGAAATGCGTCAGGATGATTCGAAGAAATTGGCTGAGGAAAAAAAGAAGCTTGAAGAAAAGAGAGCTGCTGAGGAAAAGCGTCTTGAGGAAGAAAAGAAGAAGGCTGCAGAGGCTAAGGCAGCAGCAGATGCTGCTGCTGAAAAAGCTGCCAGGGAAGAAGCCAGGCGCAAAGCTGTTGAAGAGCAGTTAAGGCGTGCGGAAGAAAAGGCGAAGGAGGAAGCTGAAAAGATGGCACGTGCTGAGGCTGAGGCGAAAGCCGCTGCAGAGAAGGCTGCCGAAGCTTCCAGATTGGCAGCAGAAAAGGCCGCTGAAGAGGAAGCCAGAAGAAATGAGTTGGAAAAACAGCGCAAACTTGCTGAGGAAAAACTCAAGGCGGAGGAAAAGCGTAAGGCTGAG
>JAZURH010000065.1:0-11880 GCA_045606125.1 Lentisphaeria bacterium
GATGAAGACCCTCAGTTCCACTTTTGCGCATTTCAGGAGACTTTGCTTTGCATCTCCTTATCTTGAGCATCTTGCGGAGGAGGCAAAGGAAGTGCTGAGGCAGTTCCCCGACTGCAACGGATTGTTTTTCGATATAGTCCATGCCAATCCCTGTCTCTGCCCCTACTGCCAGAGAATGATGAGGGACAACGGCCTTGACCCTGCTGTGGCGCATGACCGTGAGGTGTGCGCCGCCATGGTGCAGGAACGCTATTACAGCGTTCTTGCGAATGCCATTAATGAGATCAATCCGGATATGCCGGTCTTTCATAATGCCGGGCATATCACACCTGGAAAAACTTCCCAGCTGAACGAGTATTTTTCACATCTTGAGCTGGAGTCTCTGCCTACTGGCGGCTGGGGGTATGACCATTTTCCGCTTTCTGCCAAATATGTGAAGACCGTGGGACTTGACTTCCTGGGCATGACCGGAAAGTTTCATACTACATGGGGCGAGTTCGGCGGATACAAGCATCCAAATGCACTGCGCTATGAATGCGCCGCTATGCTGGCTTTTGGTGCCAAGTGCAGCGTTGGAGACCAGCTTCATCCGTCTGGACAGCTTGACAGTTCCACATACCGCCTTATCGGGCAGGCTTATGCTGAAGTGGAAGCCAAGGAACCGTGGTGCGACAATGTAGCAAATATCGCTGAGATCGGCGTTCTTCTCAAAGCTGGCGTGGAAGGTTCCAATGACAGGGATGTTCCCGGAGACATCGGAGCTGGAAGAGTTCTCCTTGAAGGACATTTTCTGTTTGACATGATAGATATGTCGGCGGATTTTTCAAATTACAGGCTTATAATACTTCCCGATGCAGTCAAGGTGACTCCCCTGCTCAAGAAAAAGCTGGATGCGTATCTTGCCAAAGGTGGAAGACTCCTGCTTACCGGCGAGAGCGGACTGGATGATAATGGCAATTTCCTCTTTGATGTCGGGGCAAAATGCGAGGGAGCGAGTCCGTACAGTCCGGATTATATGCTTCCTGTTGAAAAGCTTCAGCCTCCCTATATTGATTCTCCCATGGTCATGTATCTTCGTGCTCAGCGCATAAAGCCCATGGCTGGAGCTGAATCATTGGGGGACATATATGACAGTTATTTCAACAGAAAGAACTATCAGTATTTTTCATCCCATCAGCAGACGCCTTATGTACCTGAAAAATCAGGCTATGTGTCGGGCGTTAAGAAGGGGAATATAGTTTATCTTGCACATCCGGTGTTCAGCATATACCGTGGCTGGGGAAATGTGCCTCTCGGCCAGTATATCCGCAACATTGTCAGAATGGCTCTTGGAGATGAAAGTTCCATATTGACCGTAGATAATCTTCCTTCATCCGGCAGAGTATCTCTTATGCGTCAGAAGAACCGTCGCCGGGATGTACTTCACCTTCTTTATGCCGGAATAGTCCAGCGCGGCGGGGCAAAGACAATTGATGATGTGATAGTCCGTGGAAACGGTCTTGTCATAGAGGATCTGCTTCCTGTCAATAATGTGGAAGTCACCCTTAATACCGGCAAAACGGTCAAAAGCGTCACGCTGCAGCCCCAGGGAGTTCCTGTTACATTTGAAACATCAGGTGACGGTACTGTCTCATTCAGGATAGATACATTTACCTGCCATCAGATGGTTGTTATCGGATATTGATTATTGCATCGCCGCATGATCGAACATTGGCTTGACGGTGATTTTATTTTGGATGAGGTACTGCCGGTAAACGGCAGTCCCAGCCGTTTTGTGGAAAGGCGTCTTGTCAGAAATGTACGCGACGGGAATGCTTTTGTGCTTGAAGGTGTGGAGCCGGCTGCAGCAAGAAGCCGCATTGAACAGGCTGCGCATCTGGAGGCACTTGCAGCTGAAGACAATGCTTGCATAGTCCCCTGGTTGAGGACGCGTTCCTGTGATTCTGGAGTCATGGAGAACGGTCTTTTCTGGCAATGCCGCAGATATGTGCCGTGTATTGAGCTTCCCCGGGAAACATACGCTCTTGATTTATGGCGGGGCAGGGCGGCAGCCCTCTGGCTCAAGGGCATACACAGACATGAAGCACATGGAAATGTCTTTTTTATAACAGACTATATTAGCCGTCTGATGACAGTTCTTGCACAGAAGAGCAGGGCGCTGCATGGGGATCTCACCGATGTTCTCGGTGCTCTGGATTTTACACGGGAAGAAGAGGCCGCGCTTCCAGTTGTGTTCAGTCATGGAGATTTCCACCCCGGAAATATACTTTGGGGAGACGGCTGCATAAACGCAGTCATAGACTGGGAATTCTGCGGATTGAAGCCAATATGCTATGACGCCGCAAATCTGCTGGGGTGCCTGGGTGTTGATAATCCAGATTGGCTTTCATCGCCGATGGCAAAGGGATTTCTTGATGAATATCATCTGCCGGAAGTGAGCGATGAATTTCTTTTGAAATATATCGTTGCACTGCGTTTTGCCTGGATGCGTGAGTGGTGGAATGCGGGGGACATGGAAATGGTGATCCAGGAATTGGATTTCATGTGGATCGTCATTTCCATGTTATGATCCCGTAATACTGTGTTTTGCAGTTCAGCCTATGTTTGTCCAGTCAAACAGTATGCCTAAAGGCTGCTTCTTTGAATTGAGCAGCATATTGTATGTTTCAGTGCATTCTTCCGGTGTGACTATTGTGGATATCAGGTCTTTGAAATTGAAGCGTCCTGTTGCGAGATATTTAAGTATTGTATCGTAGTCGTCGTGATCAGTCCACCCATCCTGCCTGGATTCTCTGATTGGGCGGTTTTGCGTGTGTGCTCCTATCAGGGTTATTCCTGTAAGATGTACATCCCGGTAGAAATCAATGGGGCAATCCGCCACGCGTGTGCATCCTAAAAGGGCAATTTTACCCATTCTCCTTGTATATCCCAGCGCCTGTTTCAGGGCGGCTGCCTTTCCGGTTACCTCTACGGTTTTTCCCACTCCGGCCCCGTCTGTGGCCTTATAGATTTTCTCCTTGAAATCCTCTTCTGAAGGATCGAATACCATGTCTGCCCCGAGTTTCATTGCCAGGGCCCTGCGTTCCTCCGAGTAATCGCATCCCAACACAGGAACGGCTCCTGACAATCTTGCGGCCTGAATGGCTATCTGCCCCAGAATGCCCAGACCAGCAATCATTACGGATTCACCCATTTGCACCTGAAGTTTCCTTATGCCGAGCATGGGGAAGGTGGCAATGTGTGCTATGGATGCGTCCTTCATGGATATGCTGTCATCTTCGATCTTATGAACCGCGCCCCAGATGCGTTCCGTTCCAAGAATGGCGTATGACCTGTGTCCTGCCCAGGGAGCTATGACCCTGTCTCCGACAGCAAAGTTTTTAACTTCGGAGCCGACTTTTACAATGCGTGCTGTTGCGCTGTATCCCGGGCGGAACGGAAAGCACTGTCCGCTGTTGTTTGAGTTTCCGCTTATCCAGGCGCATTCAGTTCCGGCGCTTATGGCGCTGTATTCCATTTTGACCAGGACCTGATCCGGTTTGAGCGCATTTTCGTCGATCTGAGTATGTTCAAGTACAGCTTTGCATGGTTCATGGGCTACGATTTCAACTACATCTATCATCTTTGTTTACTCCCTGTTGTCAACGCAAGTTCTTCAGATCTTTCCAGTCAGCTATTTTCGCGCATGCCAGATTGATATGGTTCACCAGTCTGTCATGAGCGTAGTAGTTTGTATTTGGCATGTCTCCGCGTACAATTGCAGCCAGTTCCAGGAATTGCGGCATATATCTGTCCCGCTGAAGCGGGAATGTGAGTTCGTGTTGTCCTGCCGGAAAATCTCCGCTTTGAGCATTTAGTGTAAGAGTCAGTTTCAGGGGCTGTGATGAGGATTCAGTGGGGCTCATGTCAATGGTGCCTTTTGTTCCCGCTATACGCATTCGTCTTCCCATTCCGTAGTCTCTGCTGCATGAGCGCAGTGTAGCCGTGGCATGCTTGTATTCCAGAATGGCCACGCAGTTGTTGTACGAGCCTTCCGGATAGTCAGGGGTTGATTTGAGAACGGAGTGCACATCTTCCGGCGCTCCCATGAATCTTGTTATGAAATCCATGAAATGGCAGCACAGATTGTACATAATGCCGCCTTTGAAGCTTTTCAGGTATTCCTTGTATTCATCATTTCCGTAATGGTGGTGCATGTCAGCCTGCACTTCATAGATATCTCCGAGAAGTCCTTTGCGTACTGTATCCACGCAGAATTCCATTGCAGGATTTCCCCTGAGCATATATCCCATTTGCAGTGGGATGTTTTTTGTTTCGCACTCGTTCACCAGTTTGTCAAAGGCCGCTGCATCTTCTCCTCCCGGTTTGTCCAGGTGCATTGCAATTCCTTTGGAGAGACATTCTGAAGCTGTTTCCACCAGGTCTGCATTTGTCACTTCTATGAAAACTGCCTCTATGTCGTCCCTGTTGAAAAACTCTTCCTTTGTAATAATTGGAAAGGGTTCGAAGATGGACATGTTCACAGTTTTTGGAAATCGGGGTGAAGTACTGCAGCGGTCATCCACGACACCGACTACTTCAAACACATTCTGCATTTTCTGCAGTGTTGCTATTTTTCCTGGGGCGTGCTCATGGGTGACGCCGTATTGTACAACTTTTATTTTTTTCATGGCTGTCTCTTCTGTTTTATGATAGATCACTACGGTTGATTTTTAAAAGTTAGTGTATTTTTGTTTTTATGCAATCCGGATACTTTTTTTTGAAGAAATATTTTTGAAATCACCTCTGAATAAAACAGCGAATATTTTCTGAAACAGTATTATCCGCAGTCCGGAAATTATGATCCGGTATTGCATGACCTGAATATTATGGATGCCGACTATGGAACATAAAGCTTTATCAGCCGGATATGACTTTCAGCAGATCATGCCTGAGCTTTTTGATCCATAGGTCGTTTCTCGGAAACTCTGTCATTGTGACCGGACCTATCATCTGCATTACCGCTTCCCTGCCGATGATTGTTTCAGCCTGTTCAAGCATTCTGTAATCCTGCATTGCCATCAGCATGAGTTCGTTTCTTATTGAATCCCATGGCATTCCACCGGTTCCCGGGTATACCAGGAAGGGGTCACCTGCCGGGAAGGCACCGTCTGCGTCCGGCGATGTAAATGGATTGACAAGACCGTGAGAATATTGAGTATAGTAGAAATTGAATCCCCATTGCAGGAATCCCCGCATTCCGTATGCGTATGCCAGGATTCCAATGCTTCGTATTCTTCTGTTGGGGAAACCTATCATTCTGTTTGGTGTTCTGTCCACCGGGGCACAGCAGTAATAGCCGAATAACTCCGGCACCTTGTCCTTGAAGTCTTCGACTTTTGTGAGTATTGGGACAGGTATGTCCACAAGCCTGTGCTGATAGAAATTATAACTTGACAGAGCCTCCAGTGTTTTGAACTCCTCAAGAAGTGGCCTGACTGCGGCAGCGGCCTTGCCGTATGTTTCCATCTGGTCTTCGTGGGGTTCGTCTGAAATTGAAAAATAGCACTTTCCCGAAAGTCCTTTTTTGCGTAGGAATGAGAGAAGTTCGGGGAAGAGCTGCTTTAGAAAATCCAAATATTCGGCTGAATCAGAAGGTACATCCCATCCGAATCTCCGCTTTCCGTTTACAATGATTTTCGGCGTGGCCGCTGCTCCCCACTGAGTGAAAATATGGCTCATGGCGAAATATTTCATTCCAAGCTTCAGACCAATGTCAATGTACCGTTCCAATCTGGAGAAATCGAAGCTGTATTTGCCATTATTCTCATTGCAGCTAATAGTCAACAGCTGGCAATCCAGCCTTTCATAGCCTATTTCCGTGTCAAGGGGAGGTGTCCACAGAGGAGTGTACAGTATGTTTATTCCGTGATTTGCGGCGTTTGCAATAAAGTTTTCGACTATTTTCCAGTGTTCTTCTGACCAGACAGTGACCTGATAGAAACTGGCCAGGCAGTCACAGTGTAACCATTCAAGACGCTTGAAAGTCTGGGGTATGAGCTGTCTGTCAAGCACAGTGAGTTTGAATATTTCTTCACTTGCTGTAACAGGTGCCGCTGATTCGTTCATGGGGATTTTGCTGAATTTGAAGCAGATATCATACTTTCCGGGGGCTGTGTTTTCCGGTATGCGCACTGTGACCCACAACAGCGTAGGCGTATTCCCGGCTATTACCCTGAAGCGGTTTCCGTACATAAGGGGCTTCAGCAAATCGGGATACAGCCCCGGACCTGATTTTGCCACATCCTGACCGTCCTCCTTTGTCAGTGGGCCAGTATACATTACAGGCGTATTTATCACCAGACGCACTTCCGCAGGCAGCTGTGATTCAGTATCAATGCGGTAGCACCAGGCATCTGAAAACTCTTCACCCTGAAGCAGAATCTGGAAAGAGTATGTTTCTCCACGCAGGGCTGTGTCTTCAGTAAAACTTTCGGGAAAGATTCTGTCCTCAGGAAATATTTTTTCCAGTGAATGCAGCAGTCTTGTTTTCATTTTTTTCTTTACTGTTTTTGAAATATTGTTTTTTTCAGGGATGGATAAACGATGGGGCGTATCGGTTGTTTACGAATAGGGCCGCATCGGATGATGCGGCCCCGGATTGTTATGCTGATGAGATGTGACTGTATCAGCCGCAGTGGAAATGCTTGTTGACCAGTGCAAGAATCTTTTCCTTGTCGTCACCGATGTCGGCACGGAGAGTACGGTCGTTGAATGCCCTGAGACCGCTGATTATGCCGTCAAGCAGTGAGGAAGCGAAAACATCTGACTCTTCATATACCGCGCGCTGCTGGACAAGTGCATCGGCGGAAGCTGCGCAGCTGTCAGGAAGGACGCTGAGAGTGTCCAGGATATGTTTGTTTTCATCCTTGTGTATGTTTACATTGACATATGTCTGCTTCGCAACTTCCAGACCGTTTTCCAGTTCCAGACCATGGCGGCATGCCACGGCAAGACCTGCAAGAAGCAGGTAGACATTTGCTGAACCGTCCGGTGAACGCATTTCAACAGTCTGTTTCTGCGCTGTGTTATATGCTGCGGAGGATTCTCCGGGATTTGCCTGGCTGCACAGATCCTTGTTGCTGGTCCATCCCAGCGGTACGCGGACAAGCACTGAGCGGTTGCGGTCGCCCCAACATACATTTGTGGGGGCTTCCTGATGTGGTACAAGCCTGAAATACGATATGGGATTGGTATTTCCGAAAGCTGTTATGGAAGGTGCCAGAGTCATGAGACCCGCGATTGCTCTGCGTGCTATATCTGACAGTTCACCATTCTTCTGCATCTGGTTGATGCCGTCCTTCATGATGCGGAAATGAATGTGCATTCCTGAACCGGCTTCTCCTGTGATGATCTTTGGTGCGAATGTCACATCCATGTCGTATTCGTATGCCAGGTTGCGGATGATCCATTTTGCGATCATAAGTTGTTCTGCGGCTTCTTCAGCCGGAACTGGCAGGAACTCTATCTCGTTCTGCTCATATATTTTCCCGTCGATGGTGAAGTTTCCGACTTCGGAGTGACCGTACTTGATCATGCCGCCTGACTTTGCGATAATATTCATGCATTGCTGGCGGAAAGCACCGAATTTTGCGTACGGTGCTGATTCGTGGTAGCCTCTCTGGTCTTCTGCGGGATAGAGCCCATCGTCCTCGGAGATGACATAGTATTCAAGTTCGCCCATGGCCTGGAACTCCATTCCGGTTGATTTGCGGAATGCGTCGCATGCTTTCTTAAGGGTGTATTCAGGTGAGCTTTGGAGAGGTTCGCCGTCCTTATTGAAGAATGAGCAGAGGAAGTTCAGGGTTGGAAGTTCGCTGAATGGATCCATGTAAGCTGTGCGGAAACGCGGGACCACATAAAGGTCACTGTTGTTAGCCTCTATGAATGGGAAGAGGCTTGAACCGTCCACACGTTCACCGCAGGAGAGTATTTCCTCCAGGTATGCGCCGTCATTGATCACGAAGTTCAGTGTTTTGAGTCTTCCGTCTCCGGCAGGGTATTGGAAATTGATGTGCCTGATGCCAGCCTGCTTGACAAACTGGATTATGTCGCTCTTAGTGAAGTCCCTGGGGGCTTTTCCAATCTCTTCCACAAGACTGCGGATGCTGTAGTCGGAATCTGACATTTTCTTTCTCTTTTTATGATGATTATGCTGTGTAGGGGCCGCTTTTGCGGTCTTTGTTCAAAACTGCGCAAATTTAATGTGAAAACAACATGATGTCAAGTTGTTTTAAGGTAAATAGCCGCCGCAGTTCCATAACTTTTCCTCAGAGGTAATTTCAAAAAGGTCATCTTGAAAAACAACACACTTTGTACCCAATTGTACACAAAACAGATGATTCATAAAATTATGGGGACGGTTGTAAAAAAATCATTATGTAAAATGGCTTTTACAGAATATTGTCCCGGTAAGAAAGCGGCGGGAATCGTACAGAAAAGATCATATAACGAATGTTTTTTCCGGTGTCGTCACCTGTGCGGTCTGAGACAGAATGCAGACGCCTGTATCTGCTTCATAAGGTTCTGTTGAAAAGTTGACAATTACCGATACATTGTTGTCAAAAGTGGTTTTCTGCACTATTCTGTCCTGTGTAAGCCATTCAAAGGAAGTCATTTTTGAAAATGCCGTAAGTTCGGCAACCGGGGTTGCTCTGTGATAAGACGCGGCAATGTCATCCTTGAGTTCTTCCCACTGCGTTGCAGTCAGAGAGTAAAGCGGCGGTAGCCCGTATAGAGCGTTGAACAGATCTCGCACAGGCATGAGCTCGGGGACGGAGTTGGAGGAATCGCCCCAGTACCAATAGCTGACGGTGCAGTCATGGTATACAAGTTCCCAAAGCGGTTTTGGATATTCATATAAGGTCCAGTAATGTCATCCGTCCGTTTTAGGAGATGTCAAGACGGCAGTTTCCGTGTTGCAGATGCACTGTTAAAGTTCTCTTTTTTCATTTTTGCAGTTGGCGGATACGCTATTGGAAGAGTCTGTGTTATCGCTTTACTTTGCCACGACTATTTCCTTCCATTTTCCGTGGCGTATGCGCCATATCCAGAATACGGGCAGTATCATTACATATATGGTGACAAATGTCCAGATGGTGTAAAGTCCCGCATTAAGATATCCGGATATGATAAGTATTATGCTGAGTAAGAAAGCCAGTGAACTCATTATGAACGATGTCCATTTTGTATCTCCGACAGTCTGAAGTGCGGAGCACAGGGAGACATTGAATGAGTCTGTCAGGCAGTACATTGAAACGAAGTAAAGCAGATTAGTACTTGTCTTCAGAAGTTCATTGTATTGGGGATGGTTTTCATCGAAGAACATCTTGATGTATGTTTCCGGCATAATGAAGTAAGTTGCGGTGACTGTAAGCATGAATGCCGCGGCCAGGACTGTTCCCCGCTTTATATTTGCCATGGTCTCTTTGTGGTCCCGTCTTCCATGGGATTGTCCTACGAATGCGGAGGCTGCCCTGGATATGCCTATAACCGGCTGCAGTGAAAGTGAGTTCAATCTGAAGACCACTGTTGATGCGGCCAACGCCACATCGCCCAGGCGTCCCAGCATTATCAGGAATATGCTCCACATTGCCGCATCCATGAATTGCAGCATGCCGCTGGGAGCACCGAACTTCAGCAGATGAAGCATCATTTCCTGATTGTACTTTCTGCCTTTCCATGTATTGTAGCTGTGGCGGTTGCTTTTTGAAAGGAACATGAATACTGTGATGACAAGACTGATAGCACCAGAAAGAACCGTTGCCAGCGCAGCTCCGGCAATGCCCATCTGCGGGAAGCCGAGCTTTCCGAATATAAGTAAATAATCCCCGACTATGTTTGTTATATGGCCTGCCAGAGTGGCGACCATAAGGCGTGAATTGTCCTTGCGTCCTGAAAAGAAACCGGAAATTGCCGCCTGCGCAAAATGAAACACGCCTCCTATAAGAAGTATCTTCAAGTATATTCCCTCTTCATGGGCAAGTTTTGCTTCATGACCGCATTTTTCGAAGAGCCATTGTGACCAGAAGCTCAGTATGAATGTGGCTATGCCGAAAAGCACGGAAAGATGTATTCCCTGCCATATTGCCGAACCCACTTTTCCATCCATTTTTGCGCCCACATAATTTGACGTAAGGGCACTTGTGTAGCATACAAGTCCCAGAAGGAAACAGCTCAGCATCCAGGAAATGCAGCCTGCCGAACCTGCGGCCGCCAGTGAAACAGGGGAATGCCACGCCAAAAACATGGCGTCGAAAAACTGCATTATAGCCAGTCCCGAGGTAGATAGGATCAGAGGTATGGAAGTGCGTATTATATCTGCGTATGTGTTTTTCATGTTTTGTATGTATGTTCCTTCACTTGTTCAAAAGAGGTTTGAGATATTTGCCAGTGAAGGAAGACCTGCATTTTGCCACTTGTTCCGGAGTGCCTGATGCAACCACTGTTCCGCCGTTGTCCCCGCCTTCCGGCCCCAGGTCTATTATGTAGTCTGCCACTTTTATCACATCAAGATTGTGCTCTATCACAAGTATTGTGTTTCCCTGGTTGCGCAATGCCAGAAGCACATTCAGAAGCTGTTCCACATCTGCCATGTGCAGTCCAGTAGTCGGTTCATCAAGTACATACAGTGTGTGTCCCTGGGGACGGCGTGACAGTTCGGTGGCAAGCTTTATTCTCTGGGCTTCGCCGCCTGACAGTGTTGTGGCCGGCTGACCAAGCCGTATGTATCCCAATCCTACATCATGGAGTGTTTTCAGCTTGTTTTTAAGGCGGGGGATGGCATCGAAGAAGTGAAGTGCCTCGTCTACGGTCATTTCCAGCACATCGGATATGCTGCAGCCTTTGAAGCGCACATTGAGTGTTTCATTGTTGTACCGTTTTCCGCCGCAGTGCTCGCATGTCACATACACATCCGGAAGGAACTGCATTTCGATTTTCCTTATGCCGTCGCCCTTGCATTCCTCACATCTTCCTCCCTTGACATTGAAACTGAATCTGCCGGGGGCGTAACCACGTATCTTTGCATCGTTTGTAGCTGCAAATACAGTTCTTATTATGTCGAACATGCCTGTGTATGTAGCAGGATTTGAGCGTGGTGTGCGTCCTATGGGACTCTGGTCTATCACTATCATCTTGTCTATGAAATCGAGTCCCTCAATGCTGTCATGCCTGCCCGGGGCCTCATCCTTGATTTTCATCTTTGCATGTATTGCCCTTACAAGTATTGAGTTGATCAGAGTTGATTTACCTGAGCCGGAAACTCCTGTTATGCAGCAGAAAGTTCCAAGAGGAATACTTGCATCAATGTTTTTGAGGTTGTGTTCCGTTGCTCCGCGCACGGTCAGCCATTTGCCGTTTCCTTCAAGTCTTTCGTCTGGAAGCTGGATTGTTCTTTTTCCGGAAAGAAACTGGCCTGTAAGCGAAGTTTTGCATTCTGCCACTGCATCCGGCGTGCCTGCGCACATTACCTTTCCGCCTTCGCTTCCTGCACCAGGGCCAAGATCCACGATGAAATCAGCTGATTTCATTGTATCCAGGTCATGTTCCACCACTATTACCGTATTTCCCAGATCCCTCAATCGGCACAGGGTGGCGAGAAGCCTGTCGTTATCCCGCTGGTGCAGTCCTATGCTTGGTTCGTCAAGTATGTAGAGAACTCCTACCAGACCGCTTCCCACCTGACTTGCAAGGCGTATGCGCTGAGACTCGCCTCCGGAGAGAGAACCGCTTTCACGGTTCAGAGTGAGATAATTAAGTCCCACTGAACGGAGAAAACCGAGCCTGGATAGTATTTCATGTATAAGATCATGGGAGATCTTTTTCTTTTCTCCTGTGAAA
>JAZURH010000066.1:0-3283 GCA_045606125.1 Lentisphaeria bacterium
GAAGTCCTGGACCTGCCTGGTGCCCCTCTTGAACTTAAGGCAGAAGCAGCAGAGCCTCTGTTGTACAAGGCTGTTTTTACAGTGCCCGAGTTACAGCAGGCCATGGAACTTGATACTCTTATAGCGGCAGTAGCCTACGCTGGCGCCGACTCCAGAAGCTATGGCAGTTTCTTCGGAATATCTCCGTTTAATGTGAAGTTTGCAGCTGGAAAAGGTACTGTAGGGGAAAACACGGCCTTCAGGCTCTTTGATTTCGGTCCTGATGGAAGTCTTCTGCACAGCGGCGGAAAACTGGTAACACCGAAGGAAACGCCGTCTGATTTTAAATGGATCAGTAAAGTCAGGATATTTGAAAACAGTTTCATACGCCAGTTTGACGCCTTGTCAAGAGATTGGGCGGCTGTGGAACAGGGGCGTCCAGCTGAAATGGAAATTACTGTTCCTCCCGGACGCTACAAGGTCATAACTGGCATTGGCGCTGTCGGCGTGCGCTGCTGGCTTAACTCAGGTTATCATCCCATGAGTGCGGCGGTGGAAGTCAACGGCAAGCCTGTCTTCAATCTGAAGCAGGGTGAAAAAGACCGTTTCAGGACCATGACCTATGAGGCCACGGAGGACGAGGACCTGTATGATACATATCTGATGCCCTATCTCCCTGATATTGTAACTGTTACTGACGCTTCACAAGGAAAGATACGCATAAAGGTAAGTTCTCTGGACAAGCCTAAGACTGCAATCCGTTTTGTCGCCGTATATCCGGAAGGAGATGCGGACGGTGAAAGCAGATTTGCCAGAATAAAGGAAAACAGAAAACTCAAGTTTGGTGAATACTGGCGTGATGTGTCACCTTCGGATAAGGACATTCGCAGCAATCTGACTGTCGCTGAAGACAAGATGCCTGCAAAGGGAATATTCATTGCAGCCAGAGAGAATCCATTTGAATATATTTATCCCCGCAGTCTGCCGAGGGTAAGTGAAATCGGACTTCCCCTGGTGCTGACAGCATCGCCGGGAGAAATGATTTCAGGCGTTGTCATGCTGCGCTCGATAAAAAACCTGAAGAATCTGCCGATCAGTCTTACAGGATATGAAAACATGTTCAGGGCGGAAATCTACCGCATCATGGACTACCGCTATACTCATCCTCATACCGGGCGGCACTGGCTGGCACCCAATCATTTTATGCCGGTTGACAGCATAGATCTTAAAGCCGGAAAGAGCAGTGGCGTGGCTGTCAGGTTCAAACTTCCGGAAGATGTGAAGAGTGGAGTGTACAAAGGAAAACTTACAGTTGGAAAGGGTGCAGATTCTGCTGAATTGCCCGTTGAAGTGAGGGTGCTGCCTTTCAAGCTTCCCGTGCTGTCTGATTATCTTATTGCCATGCTGGCATGCAGTGGGGAAAAGCACATGCGTTTTTCAAAGGAGGAACTTGGATGCACAACGGCATCAAGGATGTTCTCCTGGCCCAATAATCCCAAGACTGAGTTTGTTAAAGATGAAACAGGAAAGATCGTCGGGGTGATCAATATCGGCGGGTCGTCTATGAAAAGCGTGGATGAATGGTTCAAACTTTACAATAAAATAGGATTTGCAAGCAAAACGCCTTTTGCCAGTCTTCAGGCAATGGGCTATATACGTCCCTTTGACTTTGGCAAGACGAAGCCCTTTACTGAGGAATATCAGCAGGCGGTTGGTGTCACATACGCTGAAATACTGCGTTTGGCAAGGGCAAATGGACTGGATAATGTGGTGGCTGATCTGGGCGGCGAAATGGGACATGAGGCAAAGGTACCAGCTGATAAAACTCTCCAGGACGCAGTCCGCCTGTTCAAGCTGATCAAGGAAAGAGTGCCTGAAATAAAGATTTCATACAGGGCCAATTGCTGGGCTTCTGTGGAAAACTTTGAGCCTGTACTTGATGTTATGGGAGTTCGCGGCAGGACAAGCTGGGTGTATTCGGATCGTCTGACTGATTATGGCAGGAAGAAGCACATTTATTCCTATAGCGTTGATGGCCGTTTTGAAAATGGACTCAAGTCCTGGGCACATGGAGCAAGGGGAAATTTGCGCGAATGGCTTACCTGGAGCCATGTAATAGACTATAATGATTTCTTCTGCGAGGGCAGCTGCGGGGGAACACATCACTACGAGGCAAGTCCGTCTTATGATGGAACATTGCAGCCAACATTGCGTTCAGAGGCGTTCCGCGCATCCGTCGTGGACAGGCAGTACATCAGGCTGCTGGAAAATGCCATTGCTGAATCAAAGAACAAAAAGGCCGTCAAAAATGCGAAGCAGTTCCTGGATTTCCTGAGGGGCACCATACTCCGCATTCCTGACATCAATATGGAAATGCATCTTTTGGGAAGCAATCCATGGATAGGGATACGGCCTGATATGGTGAGAGAGATATGCGCAGCTTTTGTGATTGAACTCAAGACTGGTGCAAAGTCCGGATTGCCGGAGTTCATTCCTGAGCAAAGATTGGCTTTCCAGAAGGTTGATACTCAGATACCCTACGATGTGAATGTCACTCCCGGGAGAGCAAAAGTCGGATATGATTATTCCCATTGGCTCCCCATCAAAGTCGGTCAGACCTGGGAGTCCCAGGGAATACCCTATGATGGTTTTGCATGGTACCGTTCAGTTTATACCGCTCCGGAGGGCTGGACTGAGCCAGTCATTCATTTCGGTGCTGCGGACGAAGTGGCATATGTGTGGGTAAATGGAAAATACATAGGCACTCACGACGGATGGAATGCACCGTTTTCATTCAAAATTGATAATTGGAAGGCCGGTGAAAAGAATGATATTGCTGTTCTCGTAATGGATTCAACGGCTGCGGGTGGTCTTTGGAAGCCTGTGACACTCTGGAAAGATGAGGAGTCCTGCAGAAATAAAGTGAAGGGCGCCTCCAGGTCCCTGGAAGATTGGAAGATCATTCTTGAGCCTGGAAAGCGTGACCTGAATAAGTTTGAATTGTCTGAAGGTCCGTTTCATCCGCTTGGAACGCCTCTTGTTCAGTTGAGCATATTTATGGTCCCCGGAGATGATGCAGCAGCCCGTTCAATGGCTGAAAATGCTGTGAAGGTCTCAGTCTATGACATGAAGGGAAAGAAGCTTCTTGATCAGGATATCGGGAAAATAGTTCCTTATTTCACCAGGAAACAGGCTTTGTCCGTGGAGAAACTGCCTGTAGGTTCCTACAGAATAGAATTGAGTGCCGGCAGTGAAAAGCTTGCTGAATGCAGGTTCTATATTCTGGATTCTGTGAAAAAGATGG
>JAZURH010000067.1:0-5639 GCA_045606125.1 Lentisphaeria bacterium
AAAATTATATTTTAGGTATAATTTAAAAGAAACTAAATGAATAAAAAAGAATGAAATCAAATAAAGTAATAAAAGCATGAAATCTTTAAATGAATTATAGAAAATTATAACGAATAATAATTTTTTATTGAAAAAAGTAAAAAAGGCCGGAAGATGACTTCCGACCTGACAGACCAATTAATTCCGATATATTTAATACATGATTTGCATAAGCAATGGGACAAAATATCATCCCATGTTGTTTGTTTATTATCTTAAATGACCGTTTCCTTCAGCGATCCACTTATAGGAGCAGAGCTCGGCTGGTCCCACAGGACCTCTTGCGTGGAGCTTGTCCGTGCTTATGCCTACGACTGCCCCCATACCATAGTCTCCGCCGCCTGAAAGCCTTGTTGAGGCGTTTATCAGGACAGACGCCGAATCCACTATATTTATGAAAGCCCTGGCTTCTGATAGGGAGTTTGTTATTATTCCGTCTGTATGTCCTGAACCATGTTCCGCTATATGCTCTGCGGCCTCATCAATTCCGTCTACGATCTTTATGGCGATTATTGGTGCCAGATATTCTGTATCCCAATCTTCCTCCGTTGCGGGGACGCAGTTTTTAAGTATATCCTGAGTTCTTCTGCATCCTCTGATCTCCACACCTTTTTCAGCGAATGCCTTTTCCATTTCAGGCAGGAATATTTCCGCGATTGCCGCATCCACAAGAAGTGTTTCCAGGGCATTGCATACTTCCACCCGCTCCGTCTTGGAATTAAGCACGATTTTGACCGCCATATCAATGTCCGCATTCGATGACACATACTGGTGGCATATTCCGTCGTAATGTTTTATCACAGGTATGCGTGTGCCTTCAGATATTGCCTTTATCAGGCTTTTACCGCCTCTGGGTATAAGCACATCCACATATTTGTCCTGCTTCAGCAGTTCAGCCACATCTTCCCGATCAGATGAGTCAATGAACTGCACCGTATCTCCGGGAAGTCCTGCTTCGGTGATGGCGGCTTTCATCGCCTGCACCAGCACCCTGTTTGTCCTGAGTGATTCGGAACCGCCTTTGAGAATAACCGCATTGGCAGATTTCAGTGCAACGGCGGCGGCATCGGTTGTAACATTAGGTCTGGCTTCGTAAATTATACCCACGACTCCAATGGGAACAGTCACTTTGGAGACCTTTAGCCCGGTTGGCATGGTTTTGCCTTCGATAATATTTCCCACAGGGTCGGGCAGGGCGGCTGCTTCTCTCAGACGTTTTACCATGTAGTCGAATATCTTCTCTGTAACAGCAAGGCGTTTAATGAACGCTTCGCCACATCCTGCGCTTTTAGCCGCCTCAATATCTATTGCATTGGCTTTGAACAGTTCTTCTTTTACGGCGATTAGATGCTCGGCCATGGCATTCAGGGCTGCAGCCCTGGCTATGCCTGATGCAGCAGCTATCCTGCGGGATGCTGTCTTTGCCGCCTTTGCGATCTCAGTTATGTTGCCCATTTTTCAATCACCTGTTATTATTTCGGCCACTTCCTCCACTGGCAGGCCTATTACAGTTGACAGCAGGCCGCTGAAAGAGGATATGATTTCATTGCTGTGGATCTGTATGCCGTATCCGCCGGCTTTATCAAGGGGATTGACGAGGGAAAAGTAGTGATCTATGGTCCCTTCGTCAAGTTTTCTGAAAGTCACCATGCTGGCAGATGTCCAGCTGAATTTTACATTTCCCCGGCGCAGGCACACGCCCGTATATACTTGATGGGTCCTGCCTGAAAATATTCTGAAAAACTCCCTGGCCATGGCCATGTCTGCCGGTTTTCCAAAGATTCTATTTTCCATTGCCACGACCGTGTCGGCAGTCAGCACAAGCCTTTCCGGTTCACCGGCATCCTGTTTCCAGGCCTCGGATTTTGCCTCTGCCAGCAGTCTTACAAGTACGGCAGGGACATCCGCCCTTATTCCGTCCTCGTCAATATCCATGCTGATCTGTTGAAAAGGTATTCCCTTCTGAGTCAGCAGATCGGCTCTGCGGGGGGATGCCGATGCAAGGACCAGTATCTCCCCATGGTGCAATTTCAGTTTTTTAAACATTGTGTCGTCAACGCTTGGCACGGGACGCCCTTCTGTGCTTGGAGTGGTAATCCTCCTCCTTCTTCCTCTTTACGCCGGCAGCAGCCTGCCTTTTTCCGTCAACCGCTTCAATATTGTGGGATTCGCGTTCGCGGAGCATAAGTATTATTGGAAGTCCAGCTTCGGGGTAGAAGGCATCCCTCAACTGGTTTTCAAGGTACTGTAGATAGTTTGCGGGACACAAGTCCTTTTTGTTCACAAAGAAAAGGAACTTTGGCGGCGGGCATCCCCTTTGAATGCCATAGAGTATCTTGAAACGCTTGTTTCCGGTACTGGGCGGCGGATTGCGCGCAAGTATGTCCTGCAGGAACTGATTCAGCACGGCGGTCGGAACTGTGACGCGCATCTGCTCGCGCACATGCATTATGCGTCCGGCAATCTCATTGAAATGGAAGCCTTTCAACACGGAGATAAGCAGCAATGGAGCGTGTTTCATAAAAGGCATATCATGGCGTATCTGCTCAAGCATCTCCTGCTCGGTTTTGCCTTCTTTCCTTGCCAGATCCCACTTGTTGGCAAGCAACAGGCATGGTTTCTGGGCCTCCACTATAAGATGTCCTATTCTGCGCTCCTGACTCGTGCATGGGTCGGTGGCGTCAATGACAAATATGATCATATCTGCCCGCTTTATGGCTGATTCCGATCTGGACAGGCTGAAAAACTCCACCACGGTGTCCACCTGTTTCTTGCGGCGCATTCCTGCCGTGTCTATTATGGTGACAGGAAGGGTCTCGCCGTTATAGTCCAGATCCACAGGCACGTCAATAGCATCCCTGGTTGTGCCGGGAATATCGCTGACCATGACCCGATCTTCACCAAGCATCCTGTTTACAAGAGAAGACTTGCCAACATTGGGACGACCGACGACAGCGACTTTTATGCGGGCAGGAGCTGCTTTCTCAGAGATTTCGTTTTCATCCCTGGGAACTTTCGCCAGAGCGGATTCAATAAGATCGGTGATGCCGACGCCGTGCATGCAGCTGATGGGGAATATCTCCTTGCAGCCCAGTCTTGCAAAAGTGGGGACAGCTTCCGAACGGAGAGCGCTGTTGTCACCTTTATTGGCAGCAATGATAAACGGCTTTCCTGTTTTTCTGATGAAATCCGCCACTTCCTCATCCTGTACAGTAATGCCTTCCTGAACATTCACCACCCAGATCAGGACGGAGGCGTCCTTTACGACTTCGGCGACCTGTTCCCTTATCATACCGTCAAAAATGTCTGTCGTATTTTCACGGTGATGTACGCCAAGACCTCCGGTATCAACAAGGAGGAAGTGCCTTCCGAAATGCTCCGCAGGGGCCGCAACACGGTCACGGGTCACTCCGCTCTGTTCGTGCACAATGGACACTCTGCGGCGGAGTATGCTGTTGAAAAGCGCCGATTTTCCTACATTTGGACGGCCTATGATAGCAATTACTGGTTGTGACATCATTCCTCCTTGCAGGGGAAAGCACCCCCTGCTTCAGTGTTTTATATTGTGACTGCCCTGTCTTCAGCGGGGCATCACATTTTCGATTGCGTACTGCAGTCGCCTTACAGCCTTTTCTCTGCCGAGTATTTCCAGTGTTTCGTATATTCCGGCTCCTATGCCTGTGCCTGTCACTGCTGCGCGCAGTGGCTGGTTCAGCTTGCCGTGGCCGAGTCCGGCCTCTTCTGCTGCGGCTGCAACAGCAGTTTCTATAGAAGCAGCATCAAACTTGTCCAGTGCGGCAAACTTATCAGGAAGTCCTTTCAATGCGGTCAGCGCCGCCGGATCCTTGAATTGTTTTGCACAGACTTTTTCATCGTATTCGGGTATATCGTTGAAGAAATACACCCACTGTTCGATGTCAGCAAACACTTTTACTCTGCTGTGCATAAGCTTGCATACTGCATCAAGTGTCTGTTCGTCTTTCACTTCACTGTTCCAGGGGAACGATGCGATCCACTGCTTTGCCTCCGCCTTGAAGGCGTCCTCAGGCATTTCAGCAATGTATTGGCTGTTAAGATTAGTAAGCTTCTGCAGGTCCATCTGGGCAGCACCGCGCTGGGCTCTTTCCAGCGTGAATGCCTCGATCATTTCCTCCCTGGTCATTTTTTCCCTGCCGTCTCCGGGGGACCATCCCAGAAGGCTGAGATAGTTCACCAGTGCATCGGCCAGGAATCCCTTGGTTTTGAAGTCGCCGACAAAGGCGTCGCCGTCCCGTTTGCTGTAGGGCTTGCCGGCAGCATTTACGATCATGGGCAGATGGCCGTAGCTGGGAGGAGTTTCGCCAAGACATGCAAAGAGCATAATATGGCGGAATGTATTTTCCACATGATCATCGCCTCTGATGATATGGGTTATTCCCTGGGTGATATCGTCAATCACATTTGCAAGATGGAACACGGGGGATCCGTCACTGCGAACAATTACCACATCCTTCATGCTGTCTAACGGCTTGGTCATTTCACCTTTGACGATGTCATGATATGTGATAGTGCGCCTTGTAAAGGAGAGTTTTGAAGCTCCGGGAAGTTCGAAAGACTTTCCGTCCATTACTTCTGCAAGATGTTCTTCCAGCACAAAGATTACTTTGCCTTCGCCGTCCAGTACCTTCAGGTCGTGGAATCCCGCCAGGCATGCACCTCCTGGTGCGGGCTTGCCCTTGCTTGATATTCCGGCATAGTCAACACCCTTGTGTGAAATTACAACCGGGACTTCCGGATGGACAGGTGTCTCAACTGTGCCAGCGTCGGCTATTCCGGGAACTCTTGCGCTGTCCCATGGGATGCGGAACAGAACTGCTTCCCCGCCGCCACCCTTGGCGTCTTTATAGGCATCGTTCTGGGCAAGAAGCTTCTCAGCTGCCGCCAGATGCTTTGCTGACTGTGTTGTCTGGTACAGCGGGGGCTTTTCATCGTAGTCCAGCTTGAGCCAGTCCATCACCTGAAGCAATGTTTCTATGGCTTCAGGAGTTGAGCGTTCCAGGTCCGTGTCTTCTACACGCAGCAGGAATTTGCCGTTTTCATGTCTGGCGTAGAGCCAATTGAAAATTGCGGCGCGAATGTTTCCAATGTGAACTTGTCCCGTCGGTGACGGAGCGAATCTAACTCTGACATCCATTGTATTCTTCTCCTGATTTAGGAATTGTAGTCCTGATTAAAGATACCAGCTCTTCGGGCCCTTTCCACCCTTTTTTCCGGGTTTGGCGCTGTCATGTCTGTTGAAAGTATCCCCTTTTTTGGCTCCTGACGGCTTGCGGGCCGGTTTGCCAATGCCTGACCGGAAAGATGCGCCAAAGTCGCTGCCTGAGGATTCATGCCTGCGTGAACGGCGTCCACCTCCGGCTTCCTGTGCAAAATCCTTCTTTCTGTCATGTTCACGGCGTTTCGGGCGTTCATCACCGCCGAAACTGAAATCGTCTTTGCGTTCACGGCGTTTCGGGCGTTCATCACCGCCGAAGCTGAAATCGTCTTTGCGTTCACGGCGTTTCGGGCGTTCATCACCGCCGAAGCTGAAATCGTCCTTGCGTTCAAAGTCGGATCGTAGC
>JAZURH010000068.1:0-4661 GCA_045606125.1 Lentisphaeria bacterium
ATGGCTACGATCCGACTTGTTTTTTGAAGAAGGACAGTGCTTTTCCCATCTTGTATCTGGGGCATCCTTCCAGGTTGGCTATTCTTCTTGCCTTTTCAAGATGCTGCTCGCTGGGGCCTCCTCCACCATCGCCTATGCCGAACAGACTCATCATCATGGGGGCCGTATCAGCTTCAGTGCAGTTGTTCTGCGCAGCGCGGACCGATGAGGGCATGCAGGATGCGTTGTAGGTGTTTTCCGGTGGGAAATGTGTGAGTACCTGTGTTCCGTCAAGTCCCTGCCATGTAAAGGAGTGGTATGGGAACTTGTTGAACTGGTTCCATGATATCTTTTGTGTCAGGAAATAATCGCAGCCGGATTTTTTGATTATCTGGGGCAGAGTTGCGGCGTATCCGAACACATCGGGGAGCCACAGACTCTTGACTTCCACGCCGAACTCGTCCATGAAGAAATTTTTTCCATGAAGGAACTGTCGTACAATGGATTCCCCGTTGATTATGTTGCAATCCGCCTCGACCCACATGCCGCCCTGAACTTCCCAGCGGCCGTCTTTTACGGCTTTTTTAATTTTTTCATAAAGTTCCGGATAGTGTTCCTTTACAAAGGCGTACAGAGCGGGCTGGGATGCGCCGAAGACATATTCAGGATAGTTTTCCATATTTCTCAGCTGGCTTGCAAAGGTGCGGGCCGCCTTGCGTATACTTTCTTTCATTGGCCACAGCCAGGCTACATCTATGTGGGCGTGTCCTGTGGCGGTTGTCTCTACGGCTGAGACCGTGGCTTTTCTTGCCAGCAAGGGGGCAAGTACTTTCCGTGCCCCGGCAGCATTTTCCGGAGTGTACGCATATATGTCAATTGCCTTGTTAAGTGCGGACAGCAGCTGCAGTCTGCGGTAGTCTTTTTCCGGCAAACTGTTGTAAAGATCAAAAAGTACAGTGAAATCGTAGTAGAGGTGCCATGCTTCACGGTTGAAGATGCCCACACGCATTTTTTTTACTTCTGCGTGGAGGCCCCCCAGGTTTTGTCCATCCCCGCCGGATGTACCGGTGAGACCGTATGCCGAGGCTTCCAGCCACAGCTCCAGGTTGTCGCCTTTGAAGAGATCAGGCCTGGGGAAGTACAGGGATTTTTCGTATGCTGTATCGAATACAGAATGTGACGTGAGCGCCCAGTCCGGAATACCGTCCCTGCCGTATACAAGCACTTCACCCGTGAATATTATTTCGCAAACCAGTTCTTTGTTTTTCCATTCACCGGGCAGTTTTGCTTTCAGGTGGAACCATGCGCTGTCCCAGGTCTTTCCCCATGACTGGCCGATTTTTACCGGGCTGTACGACAGCTTAAGTCTGTCCTTGAACGGCGTGAACTCCGGTTCCACAGCGCATTCGGCTGTGAAGTCCACTGATTTTCCGATGCGGTGATCCTTGATGCGTTTAAGGAACATTGTGCAGCGCGTGGTGTAGAAAGTGATTTCTTCTTTAAGCATATTGCATTACCATTTGTTAGTGAGGCGTATTTTATTTTTCAGAAGTGGTAATTTTAAAAATAGCGTGGAATGGGCAAAGAGATGAGTGCAGTGGCTGAGGCAACGGCCCGAAGCCGTATTTTCGTGCGGCGGGAGGTGATGCCGATCCAATGTATTCATGTCAGCACGCATTTCGTTGATAGTTTTGAAATCATCCCGCAAAATATAAGTGCAACCTGTTTTTTTGCGACAGTTTTGTTTGACAACTTTTCAATCAGGTTTACTATACTTCCAGCAGTATTTCAAATGATAATGATTGATAGTTCATATTTGAACGGTTGACGGCTGCGGAAATCCGTAACCGGGCTGTTTGGCAGTATAAAATCAGGGCTGATGCAAGGATGGATAAAGTTCTGCCTTTTAAATAACAAAGAGGGGAGACTTCAATGGTTGACAACTGGGATGAAAATGCGCCGCGAACACCGGACAGAGATGATCTGTGCCTGGCATGGGAACGGGGCTCCAATCTTTTTTTTGAGGAATATTTCCGCTCTCAGATACATGATGAGAGCAAGGTAAGAAAGTATGAACTGCCTTCGCTTCCGGACACTCTTGAGCAGTGGGAGAGCCAGAGGGCAGACCTGCTGCAGCAGTTCAAGGACTGCATCTATGGCGTCATGCCGCCAGCACCGGATCACATGGAAATAAAGCTGCTGTCTTCAAGAGATGATGCCCTGGGCGGAATCGCTTTGCGCAGGGAGTACAGAATATATTTCCAGATGGACAATGGAAAGAAGTTTGATTTTGACATACTTCTCTATGTACCTAAAAATGCAAAGACACCTCCGCCTGTATTTGTGCATTTGAACTTTGGCGGTAACCAGGCGAATACTCCTGATGATGATGTGCGCATCAGCCGGGCACCGGGACAGGATGTGGGACGCTGGCATGCTGTTGCTCCCAATAAGCAGAAAAGAGGTGTGGACCTGTGGCGCACAAGCTATGTGGATGTGATCAAGCGGGGCTATGCGTCCTGTACGGCCTGCTATGGGGAAATATTCCCTGATAACCTGGACGGTTTCCGCAAGAGTCTGTTCCGCCTTTTCTATGAAGACTTGAGACCGGATTGCGAAGTGTCATTAAAGGAACTTCAGGCGGGTCGCCGGCGCAATTTTGGTGCCTACGGCGGCTGGGCGTGGGGATATTCCCGCATAGCGGACGCTCTGGAGAAGATAGATCTTGTGGATGCGACCAAACTTGCCTGCGTGGGGCACAGCAGACTTGCTGTGGCTTCCCTGTGGGCCGGAGTGAACGATCCGCGCTTCAAGATAGTTGTCAGCAACAATGCGGGAAAGGGCGGTCCCCAGTTTTTCAGGCGTAATTTCGGTTCATTGTCCAGCATGCTTGTTTTCTGCCGTTCCAACTGGGTCAGTGACAACTTTTTCAAGTATGCCTATCATGAGGATGATCTTCCAGTGGACCAGCATCAGCTTCTTGGGCTGGTTGCGCCCCGTGCCCTTTATGTTACAAGTTCCAGCCGGGATTTCAATGCTGATCCCTATGGGGCATTCCTTTCAGCCAGGACAGCTTCGAAAATATGGAAGCTGTATGGTGAAAAAGGTATAGAAACGGAGGAAATGCCTCCGCTGCACGAGCCTGTTGGCGGCAGGATAAGGTATCATGTTAAGGAGGGCGGACACTCCATTCGTGAATATGACTGGGAGCAGTTCTGCAATTTTGCTGATGAAATATTCGGCAAACCCAATTGATGAGTACGGCGGTGCAGCCGTCTTTCAGCAATGATTTTTTTTTTTTTTGAGTTGAAACATATAACTGACACAGGAGAAACAACATGCCATCATTACAGGACATGCGCGGAAAGGCCAAAGAGGCCGGTCTTATGAAACTTGACAAGCTGATCGCTGTACGCCAGCATATTCCGGACAATGAGTTTCCGGTTCCGATCAAGGAGATATGCGAGCGCTATGAAAAGCTCTACACTGGATGTGTCAACGATGTAATGCGTGAACTCTGCCTCCTAAACCAGAATCTTCCCAGTGATATCATGCCGCTCAGAGACGAAATGACGGTGTGCGGCGAGGCATTTACCGTAAAAAGCGCGCCAAACTGCATGATTGAAGGCGAAATGACATTCCGTGCCCAGATGCTGGATGATTTCAAACCGGATGGAGTTGTGGTATGGGATACCAGCGAGGACACCGAGGCATCTCTCTGGGGCGGAGTCATGACTGCAACTGCAATTACAAAGGGCATACGCGGTGCGGTTATCTCCGGCGGTATAAGAGATACTAAGCAGATCCTTGAGCAGAATTTCCCCATTTTCTACAAGTACCGCACAAGCAACGGCTCATTGGGACGCTGCATGATAACCCATTATCAGGTACCTGTGCGCATCGGCAAGGTTACCGTGCGACCCGGTGATATTATTTTCGGCGATATAGACGGTGTGCTCTGTATTCCAAGGGAGATCGCATACGAAGTGCTGCTTCGTGCTGAAGGTATTGAAAGGAACGAGGTCGACATTTTCTCCTGGGTGCATTCAGGAGACACCATCTCCGAAATCATTGACAAGGGCGGATATTTCTGAGCAATGGCCGGTGCCAAGAACACAATACCCGCATTGGAAAGAAGCCTTGAGCTTATGGAATTGCTGGCCTCAGTTAAGGGCGGCATGACTCAGACTGAAGTAAAGCGGGCACTTGGGCTTTCTGTAAGCACTGTATACAGGATATTCAATACACTGCAGGCCAGAAACTGGGTACGCCGCCGGTCGAATGGAAAATATGTTCCCGGCAATGGTATGATGCCGCTGTTTGATGGTTTCAGGAGCCAGGAGCAACTGTTGAATGCCGCAAGGACTATGGTCCACAGATTGTCTGACAGTCTGGACATGGCCTGCAAGTTGTCTGTCCGGCGCGGCTCTGAGCAAGTCACTCTTGAGCGCGCCGAGCCGACTGGACCTTATTCTCTTGTGGGTGCTGTCAATTCCAGTTTCCCGGTCATAGAAGGTTCTGTCGGCGCGGCTCTTCTTGCGGATGAAAGCGAGGAGGCAGTGAGACGCCTGGCCGAAGCATGTGTGATGGATCTTCCTGAAAAGCGGGAACCCTCTCTTGTGACAGATGCCGTGAAGGCTGTGCGTCGGGACGGATATGTACTGAATGCCAGAGCCAACAGG
>JAZURH010000069.1:0-5238 GCA_045606125.1 Lentisphaeria bacterium
ATTCGGCGGTATGCACTGTCCTGATCCGGAAGTTTTCTCAAAAAACTATCCCGACAAGCTGGAGACAATATTCTACAAATCCCCCCAGGGACATTTATGGTATAATCCCAACGGACACATTGGAAACTACTTCAATGTACTTGACCTGAAGTTCGCTGACATGCTCATAGACTCGCTGAAAAAATTCTATGATTCGAAAGGCAAAGTTGATGAAGGTAAATTCCGCGGCTACTGCAACAACAAGTATATTTCTTTCGGTGTCTGCGACACATACATGCCTGACCAGGAAGTCATCAACGACCCGATCGTCAGAGAACTGAACCTTATGTCCCGGCAGGACATAGGAAACAGAGGAAAGGCAAATATCTACGCCCGTTTCCACCAATATCTGGCACGGCGCATACAAGAAGTTTTCCCAGGGAAAAAACTGTGCCTTATGGCATATTACGATGTGAAATATGCCGGGACAGATCCAAGATGGACTCTGCCCCCGAACACTGATGTGAAAGTCTGTGGAACATTCGCGCCCCAGAAAGCCCACAATAAGGAAGAAGTTGAAAAAAGCATTAAGCTGATGAAAGAATGGTACGAATCCCTGGGCAACCGCCCTGTTCAGGCCCTGTGGCTCTATGACGGGAAAAACGAGTTCACCAATGCAGTGGCAGGATACTATGTAAGGGAGCTGCCCGGTATCTTCGGAAAATATTTCGGCAGAGTAAATATTTTCTACGATCACATGGACGGTTGCCCCGGAAGCACATGGTTCCACTATCCCTCCACCTACGCGATCTATCGGGCCATGTGGAATCCGGCCTGGGACGTGGAGGCAGCAATAGAGGAACACTGGGAACCCTTCTACGGCAAGGAAGCAGGTGCATATCTCAAGGAATTCCATAAGATAACAAGAGATTGCTATGAAAAATACGGAATGCAATTGAAAGAAGGTCAACCCATGGTCTATCCGATGAAGTATCTGGACAAGCTGGAGGAACTGCTTGCCAAGGCCGAGAAATCAGTTATCCCGGATTCCATTGAAGCCAAAAGACTGCGTATCTTCAGCGCACCATGGCCCAAGGCCATAAAATCCATGCGCAATCTCGGCGCATACGAAAGACCTGTCTACTGTGCAGCTAAACTGCTGGACGAAGAAAAGGCGGTCATCGATGGAAATGGAGACGAAATGTTCTGGAACAGAGCGATGGAAATGAATCTGATGGATCCCCTGGGAAGCGGAGCACCTCTGAAATATCCTGTATCAGTCAAGTTCGCTTGGGGAAAAGACGGTATCTACGCACTTCTCAAAACCAGTTATCCACCAGTGGCGGACAAATCGTCCATGTGGAGTAACGAAACCTACGAAATATTCTTCTCACCAGGCGTCAACCTGGAAGAGGAGTTCCAGTTCGTCTTTGATCCGGCTGGGCGGCAGCACACGGGATACCAGAGACATCTGCCCATCCCACAGGAATACAACAAGCACTGGAAAGCTGAAGGATTCAAGCATGTATCACGCTTTGACGACAAGCAATGGACCGTTGAATGCTTCTTCCCGTTTTCACTGTTCAAGGGATACGACATTCCGAAGACCTATTCCCACTGGTTCTGCAATGTAGTGCGCAACAAAGCCAATCCCAAGGAATACAGCGGAAGTTCCATGACGCTTGGAAACAATCACAATATGAAGATGTTCGGTGTATTCAAGTTTGCCGGAAAAGGTGATGTTCTCACAAAATAAGACAGGATGAAGCGCAATATGAAACTTTTTTCAACAATATGCCTGCTTGCGGCTCTCAACCTGGCGGCGGCTCCGGTTGTAAAACTTGGCAAATACAGGGGCTATGGAGAGAACAGGCTGTCTTTCAACAAAAGCATCATAATAGCCGGAGACAGAAACTACTATGACTTGAACCTGCTTCAGAACAAGCCAAACGCAAACGGTCAGCAGAAAACCTTCATAAATCTTTCTGAACCGAGCCAGTACTGGAACTTCGGACGGGCAACGATAGACTTTCTCTCCATGAGCGTAAACGGCATAGACATGTCCCGCATCATACCATCATCGGATTCCATAAAGCCCTGGTCCGATGGCGATGCGGCAGGCGCACGGTTCTCGCTGAACTTTGATGGTGCGGAGATCATTGTGAACGCCCACATGAAAACGGGTTCTCCGCTGCTGTTCCTGACTTTTTCCCAACCGGAAAAGCAGATAACGCCTGTCAAAAAATACTATACAATAACATTCAACATGATCATATCGCGCTTTGTCACAGACAAAAAAGGAACAACTGTATGGAAAGGGGTCTACGCAAGACAGGCAAAGACGGCTGCAAGAGACATTGCCCAGCAGGGACCGGGAATTGAGATAAAGCCGGAAGACAGATACATCATATTCAGCGATGAAATACTGGATGGTTCAGACAAGGAAAAGGGGGCAGGCCCCTGCCTGATTGCCTTTGACATGAAAAACGGTGTCACCGGAAGTCTGGTACTGAGAAACAGTTATTCATCTCACCTCGCCTTCAAGATACCCGGCAATGTCAAGGAATTCAAATGCGCAATACTGCAGCACAAAGGTGCTGTATCCAACAGAGAATTCATGGAGCGGTTCGCTTCCGAAAAGGATGCCTACACAAAACTTGATTGAGAAGGCAAAAATAAAACTATGGACAAAACACAGATGGAAAACAAAAAATACTCAGCACCATTCTGGTCATGGAACGGACAGTTGACGGCAAATGAACTCAAGCGCCAGATGCGCATATTCAAAGAAATGGGATTGGGCGGAGTGTTCATGCACTCCCGCACAGGATTGAAGACCCCCTATCTGTCCAAGCGCTGGTTCAAGCTTATAAACGAGTGCATAGAGGAAGGAAAAAAACTGGGGCTTGAAACATGGTCATACGACGAGGACAGGTGGCCCTCGGGATACGCAGGCGGAAAAGTGACAAGGAATCCCAAATACCGCTTGCAGCTCATCTATCTCCACGAGGAATCGGACGGAGATGAACGCCCGGAAGGCAAGATCATCCGCAAATGCAAAGTTAAAGGCAAGAAAGTCGAGTTCATCCTGGGAGATGCTCCCCATACATCCTGGTACAACGGATACTGCTATCTGAACATCATGAATCCTGATGCAGCTGCAGAGTTCCTCAAACTCACCCATGACAAATACATCTCTGAATGCGGTGCGGAAAATTTCCCGGGCATTTTTACAGACGAGCCCCAATATGGCTTTGTAAATACAAAACTGGAATGGGCAAATATCAAATGGTACAGCACACCGTACGATGAAAGACTGAGGGCAAGAATACAGGAAAGATTCGGCTATGACATACTGGACAAGCTGCCGGACCTGTTCTATTCAGGAAAGAACTTTGAGTTCTCAACCATCAGATACCAGTATGTACAGATTCTGACTGAACTGTTCCTGGAAAACTATACGACACCCATCAGCGACTGGTTCAAAAAGCACAATCTTGTATATACAGGACACATGATGGGCGAAGACACCCTGGGAATGCAGGCGTGGAACTGCGGTGACCCCATGGCATTCTACCCATATTTCGACATGCCCGGCATAGATATGCTGGGAGAGCGCTGCTTCAACCACCTTCCTCCACGACAGCTTTGTTCAGCAGCAAGGCAGTTCGGGCAGGACGACAGACTGGCAGAACTGTTCGGCGCAACAGGATGGGCCTTCTCACCGGAAGCACATCAGGTTGTGGGAGACACGCTTCAGCAGCATGGTATCAACTTCAGATGCCAGCACCTTTCCGCCTATACACTTTCCGGCGAAGCTAAAAGAGATTATCCCTCCAGCATTTCCTTCCACATTCCGTGGTGGAAAGACTATGCCCGGCTGGAAGAACGCTTCAACAGAATCGCTGCTCTTGTACACGGGAAAGACAGATATGCAGACATTTTGGTGATAACACCTGTGGAGTCAGTTTGGGGAATGGCAGCAAAGGGATTCATAGATTCAAAGGCAGTACAGAAGTTTGACAGCCGCTACGCCGCACTGCTCCAGAAACTTGCAGCTGATCATCTGGCATTTGACTGCGGAAGCGAAATCCTGCTCGAAAAGCATGGTTCTGTGGAAAAAGGTGCCTTCAGACTCAACAAGATCAAATACAAGGCAGTTGTACTGCCGGAAATGCTTACTATACGCAGTTCCACAGTGAAACTGCTTGAAAAATTTGTCAAGCAGGGCGGTATTCTTGTGGCTCCGGCAGGACTTCCGGAAAGATGTGATGGCGAAGCTGCGGATATTTCATCCAAAATAAAGACTGCTGATGAAAAACTCCTGCAGGACTTCAAAAAGATATCAGTTGACTGCGACCGGGACGGCATTGTATCCTCGGCAATATTCTCAGAAAAAGACAGGAATATACTTATGCTGGTGAACAACGGTGCCAAACACAGGAACACCCTTGCCGACCCGTGGAGCATGCCCCCTGTGGATGAAAGAAGAAAAGCGTTCCCGAAAGCTGTCATCACCTGGAACACGAACTCAGCTGTCAAGCCCTGCGAATACATTCCCGAAGAAGACAGATATGTGGAAGCAGACGCCGCCAAGGTAAAAGACGGCTGGAAGATTTCAACATCCTTCAGAAGACTTCAGACAAGAATATTCGTGCAGGACAAGACCATCAAGCCGGATCCTGCAGAAACAACAACGGAAAAATGCACTTATGCCAAGTTCCCGAAAACTATGAAATACAAGCTGGGAGCGGACAATGTGCTGCTGCTGGACCATTTCACCTGCAGCGAGACAGGCGAAGGAGAAGACTACATACTTGAAATTGAAAAGAAACTGCGTAAAAAACTTGGAATGCCATCCAAGGATGGAGCCGCAGTGCAGCCTTGGGCAGAAAAGGTTCTTGATTACGGTGAAAAACAGGAAATAACACTGAAGACAACATTCATTCTGGAAGGCAGCATCCCGGCCCGTTTGAAACTGGCACTGGAGGCTCCCCGGGAATATGCCATTACCTTGAATGGTAAAAATGTTCCAATCCGCAAAGGCAAATGGTTCGTGGATCCGGCAATAAGCACAATTGCACTGCCTTCAGAAGCACTGGTACCGGGCGAAAACACACTGGAGCTGCGCACGCTGTACAGCAGCAGACATCACAGCCTTGAAGCCATGTACCTGCTGGGCAATTTCGCCGTTGACAGGGAAGGGAAAAAACTCACTCCCCTGCCCCGGACTCTCTCAAGAGGAGATCTCACATACCA
>JAZURH010000070.1:0-2976 GCA_045606125.1 Lentisphaeria bacterium
TTAGTTGTTGTATCGAGAGCCGATTATGAAAAATTGCAAGCCTGGTAAAATAATCTTTCTGTTTTTTCTGTTTTTTGCGTTTTGCATTTCTGCTGCCGTAAATGATGCAGAGAAGCGTATTTTGTTTATAAATTCCACCAGAAATCTGACTATGCACAATTACAATATTCTGGCGGAGTGCAACAGGGTCCTTGAAACGGGGAATATTGTGTCAATATATTCCTATGAGGATCTGGAAATGATGTTTCCTGATACATCCACCATGGAAAAGGTCAGAACAAAGACTGAACCAATAGTGGAAAGGATTGAAAGGGGAGTTTATGACGTGGTTGTTCCCATTGGGCAGGATGCTGTGGATCTTCTCACTGTTTATGGGGACAGAATCCCAAATGATATTGCGGTCATTCCTTGTGGTGTAGGCATGGATACTGCGAGATTGTATGATGTGCATAAGAATATGACAAGTGTCATTGGTGAATCTGGCGCTGATGAATGTCTTAAGCTTGCAATGCATATATTTCCTGATTCTGAATGGGTGTTCTATATAGGGGACGAAAGCAGGAAAAGCGTGTTGCAGAAAGAAATCCTGCGAAAAATAGAAAGTCAGTTTCCAAAAGTTAAGTTTATTTATCCTGATAATGCCGTTACAACTCTTAACGAACTTACCGGTCAAATTGCCATGAGCGGAAAAAAAGCCGTTGTAATACTGGATTCCTGGTCAAGTCGCAATTGGGATCCTTTGCAGATAGAAACCTTGAAGATGCGTCTTGGAAAATGCGGTGCCAAAGTCTTTGCTGTGTCGGAGTTCCGGGAATGGGAATATTTGAACGGAGGATTTCATGCAAGTGCCGGAGAAATGGGAAAAGCTCTGGGAAATGCAATTCTGGAAACGGTCCGCCGTGGAAATATCTGTGCCGGAGGTGACAGAAAACTGAAGGCCGTTGGATATGTGGATTGCAATGCCCTGATAAAAAATGGCTTCAATGACATTGAAAATATTCCCGGAAATGTGGTGAAGCGCGGTCATGATGATATTATGCGCATAAGTCATGACAGCATTATGAACAAAATAGCCTGGGGGATGGTGAGTGTTGTAGTTGCATTTGCCTTTCTTATCGTGCTGACTTTCAGACAAAGGCGGAATATGCGTTATATGAAGGCTGTTTTGAGCAATCTTCCGGGGCGGATACTGCTTAGTGATTCAGGCGGCTTGTTCCGAATGCTTCACTATAATGAATATCTGCAGAACTTTTCTATTGGCCGGCGCAATGATGAGCTTCCTGTAACCATAACAGAGGATTTGATGACGAAGGCCGGGCAGGTTCTGGAAAATGGGGAAAGCATTGTAAGCAACAAGGAGATAGAGGGACGTATTTTCAAGATCGAGCAGATTTTTGTTCCTAAGAGCATATTCGGCTTTGATTCCGTACTCTGGCAGATGACAGATATAACAGAATATGCCATGGCTGTGAAGCATTCACGCCGCTCTGTTCAGGCAAAAAATAATTATTTTGCAGTTGTTGGGCATGAATTGCGTACTTCTCTCAATGCGGTTATCGGGTTTACAGAATTGCTTCAGCTAAAGGACATAAGTCCTGAAAAGCAGGAGGAGTATCAGCTTGGCATCTATGCAGCCGCCAAGTCTCTGGTAGGCTTGATTGATGAAACAGTTGATATTTCCAAACTTGAGGACAATACTCTGGTCAGCGTGCCGAAACCTGTGAATGTCAATGAAATAGGTGAAGATGTGGCAAGAATGTTTTCCAAGTTTGCAAATGACAAGGGGATATATCTCAGGTTTGAAAAGTCGCCTGATATTCCCGAAGTTATGATTGATGGAATACATTTAAGGCAGATTCTCTCGATAATAGTATCAAATGCGGTTAAGTTTACAGAGAAGGGAGGGGCTGTCATACGTATCAGGCACACCATGTCTGAAGACGGAGAAACTGTCAATCTTGCCGTGGACGTGGAGGACACCGGGGTTGGAATAGCTCCGGAGAACCGCAAGCACATACTTGAACCCTTCAGCCAGGGGAGTAATATTGAAGGGGCGCTGCGCAAGCATAAGGTCATAGGATTGGGACTTCCTCTTGCCAGGGCCCTTGCAAGATACATAGGCGGCAATGTGACTTTCAAAAGCGAATTGCGCAAGGGCTCGGTCTTTACAGTTGCCTTCAACTGTGTACCTGTAGTGCGCAAGCATTCCGATGCTGCAGCAAGTCAATCTGAACTCAGAGTTAAGAATCGTAGAAAGAAAGTACTTCTTGTTGATGATTCCCCGCGGGATCTGGACATGCTTTTGTCTATGATGCACACCTGCAATGCTGAGATCCTTGCTGCGTCCTCTGCAAAGGATGCCCTGGATAAACTGAAGGAGTTTGATGCCGATATTGTTTTTACCGAATACTATATGGCCGATATGCCCGGAGATGAACTTGCACAGAAGATACATTGCAGTCCAAAGCTTTTCCATGTCAAGGTAGTGGCAGTTACTGCCGATGTTGAATGCGGGGAGAAGAGCGGTGATGTGTTTGATCATGTGATATATAAGCCTGTGACTATGGAAAAACTGCTCAGCGCCATGGATAATCTTCTGTGAATTTTGCATTGAAAGTAAAAAAGCAGATCTCCTGTTACTGGGGATCTGCTTTTGATATTGTGTATTTTGCCGGATTTAAGGGCTTACATTTCCCTCAGGGCTGCCAAACTCTGCTTTATTGCAATGTCACCGGCATCAGGTCTGACGACATAAGGGCGTATTGATTTCAGACATTCCGGCTCATAGCCGCCCATGGCAAAGGAGCCACGGTCAGGAAGATAGGCATTGCGTCCATTGGTGTTGCTTGTGAGAAGATTGTATTCAAATGGTCCGAACTTTCTCAGTCTTAATGAGAATATAGAGAACATTTCAAAGGGGAACGGTACAATTGCCACGGGACCGAAGGAAATAATGGTCTGCTCCAGGACATACTC
>JAZURH010000071.1:0-6346 GCA_045606125.1 Lentisphaeria bacterium
TTGGCTCACAGAACGACATGGCTACGATCCGACTTCTTTAATTTCATATAATAACTTCATTTCATCAGCCACAAGCACCGCCTGGGTGGCAGATATTTCCGTATCTGTAGAAGTCAATGCAACAAGACCTGCGGGAGAAGCTGTTCCATCGGCATAAGTCCAGCCGAAATCAATATGTCCATCCTCCATTGTAATATTAGTAACACTTACATCAGTTCCATTAAGCTGAACTTTCAAAGTGCCATGCACCCGTACGGTGACTGCACTGTCAGGATAGCTGCCGCCATCAGCCTCATTCACCTGAACCATATCAAGAGACGGTATAAGCTTCATAGTGATATTTGCCTTAGGCAATGCCGGATCACTCAGATCAATTGCAATGGACTTTTCAACTTCAAGAGCAAACTCCTCAAAATAAGGAACTGCCTCATTCCCCCAGTAGTCCGGAACTTTCGTGCCGGCAAGGATATTTTCCTTCTCACTATCAAAAGGATAGCAATTATCAGGTACTGTTGCGTAAAAGTCCCCATCGCAGAAATCCACCATATTTGCGGCAATCTGCTTGTTTATAGCACTGTCCAGCGTATTCAGATACGGGATTCCAAAATTGCTGTTATAGGTATAATCCACTCCATCCGTCTGCTTTGGAATGGCGGTGGACACAGTACCGTTTACCGGATCTTCAAAAAATTCCGGTCTTGCACTGGTTCCAACCAAAGCTTCCACCAAAGCTGCGGCGTCCTTATAATCAAATCCGTCACTTCTATCTCTGGAAGACCAGCCAATGACATTTTCAGTACTTGCAGTATCCGGCTTAAAATCTGCATCATAATAAGATGCAGTTGAAGCGCGCCACTCAAATCCTGTCAAATCAAAACGCTGTCTTTCAACGGAACCATCCCAGTATGCCTCAATGTCATAATCACTGAAAAAGGTGTATTTCTTTGACATTGCTTCATCAGCCATTTCCTGATTGTTCAGCTGTCTGTAAGATTCCCAGGGAATATACCTGTGAACACCGCTTCTTTCGAAATACGGCAATTTTTCAAGATAGTCATTGGATATCTTCAATTCAGACAGAGACAATCCCTGTCTTACCGTATTGCTTTCATCAACATCTGCCGCGGGTGGATACACATTCTGGAGATTATAGTAATAATCAGTGCCAGTATTGAAATTATCCGTCAAACGGGAAGAAAACAGTCCAGCATCCATATCCGCATCAGCAATAACAGGATTGTTGTAAACATCTGTGCCGGAGTCCTGCTTTTCAAGAGAAATCATCCGGTTCACATCCAGTTTGTTTGCCTCCTCAATGACAATCCATGCCATGCGGCCGTCTATCTTCTTTCCATCAGATTTGATATCCAGGAACCCCACATTGTCAGTAAGAATCCTGGACCACTCAAGCATAGGCAGAACTGCGGAATCACTTTGAATGCCAAGAAGATCTTCCACGGTACTCTCTTCGCCGTCAAAAGAAGCGCCCGTCCTGTCATTCCTGCCTACGCTTACAAGGTAGCTTTGATTGTAGTCATTGGAAGTCTTCTGTTCATTGTTAAAGGTGTATGCCACCTCTACATTTTCATGGTCCGAAGACTGCTTGGCACGATCCCCATGATTGGGAAGATAGGCAGAATCGCTTGTAACATACCCATAATGCAGAAGAGCCTTTACACGTTCCAGTCCGGATTCAGCAAACAATCTGGCCTTGACCTGGTCGCTGTTGACCTTGGCAATCTGTCTGGTTGTCCTGGCTGAAAATGCAAAGCTCATTGCCATTATCAAAGCCAGAGAAAGTATCCCCAATGTCATCAGAAGAGCAGAGCCCCGCTCCTTCATATTTATCTTTATCTTTTTTTTCATAATCATCCTCCGTCAACGGTCATTCAAGAAAAATAACCTTGGAAAATGTTCTGGCGTCAAGAAGAATTGCATCTTCCTGGTTCTTCTTGTCATCACTATCCGTTATATCGCCGCGTCTTTGAAAATCGGGATATTTTTCATGGTCAAAAAGTGTGATGTTTATACGAACGGCCTTTGGTTTACTGCTCATAAAACCATTTGATTCAACAGCCGCAGGTGGCATCACCTCTATGTTGAAATCCAGCACATCGTCCGCAAGTATTTCCTTAAGCTGCTCATCAAACTGATCCGCCACAGTGTCAAAAACACTAAGCGACACCGAAGTATAGTCGATTCCATAATATTCTTTGACATTTACAAATGGCTTCTGGGATCCACTTACCACATAGGATGTAGTATCAAGAGGAAGCCTGTACAGGCGGTACTTGTTCCTGTCAAAATGATACAGCAACGGGAAAGACGTGGTCTTCACGATTTTTTCCGATAATTCGTTATTTTCCGTGGAAAAAGTAAAATCATCCTTTTTCCTGTCTTTCGAATCAAGCCTTGCAATTATGCCGAACCTGACTTCCGTATTGTTAGAACCATCACATGTACTGGCACTGTCACTTTCTTTTTTCAGATACATGGGTATGGTCTCGTTCTTTACATTTGAGTACAATGCCTGCTTCAAATCAGTTTCCATTATTGAAAATACTATCTGAGCCTTGTCAAAGGCAGATGCAGTTTTCGCTGACGATGACCAAATGCGCTGAGAACCGATGATGAACTCAAAAAGAAAAGTCATCATAATCATCAGGACGGCAACCGCCACCAGGATTTCCGTCAATGTGTATTTATTCTTCTGCATGGGTCCCCCCGGCATTTGAATCATTAATTTCTGAATATTTCCATGGAGTAATATGCCTTCTGGCGGGCATCGTACGGTATCTCCGCCGGCCAGGACACCTCCACATTAACTAACATGGCTACATTTTCACTGACCGGCGTTCCGGATATCTCCACTACTTGCCTGGCAAGACGGGCAACTGCACGAAAATCCACCTTATCGCTTGCCAGTCCATCTCCACCTCTGTTGCAGACAAGCTGATACACATAGTCTGTACCCCGGCGGTAAACACCGCCTTTGGAATTGAAGCTCAAACGGCTCCAGGCCGAAGATTCCTCATAGTCATCAAACTCGACATCCCCGCTGAAACGCTCCTTGGGGTCAGTCTTTGTATCATCAAGCTCGGTCACTCCGGTCTTGTATTCATCCCATTTGCCATTGTCCACCATATCGTATTTGATGCAGCTTAAAAGTTCCTCTACGCTATTGGCCGCGTAAGTTTCCATGGACGCATCCCTTATGGCAGACGCACCTACCGGGAAAAGTACCATTATGCTGCAAATACCTATGACAACTACACCAAGTGCCAGAAGCACCTCAACCAATGTGAAACTTCTGCATTTCATGATATGTTCTCTCCTTACATGAGATATTTCAGCTGCCCTGTAAGGCGACTTACTTCCATCACATGTATGTTATGCTCGTTGGCAGACTCTATGGCTTTGCTTCCGGAAGAAACAACTCCCTCTATCAAAGTGATATGAACCTTGTTCACACAGCGTCCATTAGGAGCAAAAACAACTGCACGGACTTCTGCCGACTGGGTCTGGCCATCAATCATTACTGTGCCGGATTCCTCTTCGACATTTCCGGATTCGTCCTTGCTGTTCTTACCGCCGGTAAACCAATTTTCATCGCCCCTTAATTCATAAATATCGTCACTCTCGTCATATTTCATAGACGACGGCTCGGTCTGGTCATAGTCAATGTACGCGATAACAGCCCCAAGAGGAAGGAAAGTCCAGCTGGTGCCTTCAACCCATCCGTCAAAAGTATAGTTATCATTCGCCTCATCATACTCAACCCATGCGGTGCGAAAACTTCCATAGCAATAGGGGTTTCCATCATCAGGAGCTGAAAAATTATGTCCCGGCATTATGACAGCTACATACCTGCGTTTTGAGACGGCCTCCGCCCTTGCAAGCATAAGCTGGGAAGATACCATGCGAGACGCATTGTCAACCGACCTGCCCCTGACAATCCTGCTGAAAGCAGGCACCGACACACCCAGCAGCACCAGCATTATGCCAACCACCACAAGGAGTTCTATCAGTGTGAAGTGCCGTATTTTTGCCTGTGCATTTCTGTTCATATTTACCTTGCCTCCTTATAAGGGGACTCTGGTTATCAATTCTGGTTCAGCAGGTCTCCGCCTTCTTCGCCAGTCTGTTCGAGTGCTGCTATTGTTTCGGGGAGCGTGATGAACTGTGTCATTTCGCCGTAGGGTGTTACTGCTGCTATATGCACAGTCTGGTTCCACGCCTTCTGGGGTATCTTAAGTTTGACTTCCTTGATATTAAAATGATTGACATTGCCCTTGGGGAGCTTTGCAAGCTTTGCTGAAAGGTAATGTGCACCGGAATTTTCCGGTGTAAAGCGCCAGTAGCTTTCAGCTTCCGCAATAATTGCTCTGATTGCATTGAAGGGATCGCATTCTGTAAGTTTCGCCGTTTTCGGCTGAATTATTGCAACCAGGTTTTCTTCTGTCAATTCAGCCGTCGGCTTGTCAGCCGGTGCGGCAAACACTCTCAAAGAGACATATTTCTTATCACGATCCCACTTGAGAGTAAGGCGTCCATCAATGTCCAGAGTAGTCGCTGGCGGCAGAACCCTCAGATCATTGTTCTGCCTGATGTCAAGCCACTGTGTCGCCTCAATGAAATCATACATGGCGCCTGGCACGGTCGGCATTTTGTCCGCAGAGGTGACTTTCCATCTCGGCGTCGTTGTCATGAACAGATTGCCCATCACAAACTGCCACGCATCCCTGATGGCATCCCGTGCCTTCGCCTTAAGCTGTTCATTATCCGTGCGTTCAGCAGCAAAAGCAAGAAGCCTTGCGGCAGCAGCGGTGGCTTCCAGAGTGCAAGGCATGGCTGCATCCGGAACATTATCCATATTCTCCATGAAGGCATAGTTGTTCCATCCGGCCACAATATTCTTTGCTCCGAAGCGTCTCTGTTGTGCAATTATTGACTCTATCATCTGGTTTGCATACTGGAGTTCACTGCCGTCGACTGTAAGCCAGGGTGTGGGATTTGGTGCGTATCCGGGATGTACTATATCCCTGGGATGGAAAGCATTGAACACTATGGCGTATGTGGCAAAGAGTGACGGTTTTCCTGACACAGTCCACATTCCAGTTGCTGAATCCTGCATATCCTGCAGGTAACGCTTCAGTGTGGGGATCCATTCCTCATCAAACTCTGTCATATTTTTCAGCAACATGCCGTTGCTGTGCAGAGAAGCCAGCTGGGGTACTGCATGTATCATGTGCATCCAATCTCCAGAGACACCGTCAAGATACTCCTTCAGACTGCTTGAGGAAACGATGCCGCTCCATGCTTTGTTTCCCTTCAGGAAGTTCCATGTTCCCTGCTTGCTCAAACCGAACATCAGGTGCATGGGCAGTTCATCGTAATCGGGATTCGGAGCCGTTGAATTCGTAACGGGGTCTATGCGTGAAAGCAGTCCCTGATGACTACCAAGAAGTTCCATGTCATGGACTGTCTTCCACGAAAGAGTCGAGAAACGGGCTTCCCCACTGACCGGATTTGCAAGGGTCAGATAAAGTCCCCCGGCCCTTTTGACCTCAGCGCTGCTGTCTCCGCCGGTCTGAAGAAGCGCATCCCAGTTTATAGTGCCTTCCTCTTCCTTTGCTTCGGCATTTTCAGGGGCAGCTGCCGCCTGTACCTTGTTAAGTTTCGGGATTTCCACATCCATGTAGTAACAGAACCATGGGAAAGTCCCCCTTGTTCTGAAATAGGACGGTGTTACGCTGAGCACTTCCCCGTCAAAATCAACTATTTCAACTTTCAGTGATGGTGCCCCGGACCACAGATCGCTGCCCTGTCCCGTGTTCTTTGCCGAAATCCATACGAAGAACCGGAGATGCTTTCCCGCCAGTTCAAGGAGCTTGTCCCCATTAAGAACGGGCTTTTCAAATGTCACGCTTTCTCCGCCATTAAGCAGAATTGAGGCAAGTGCCGAACTTTTAACGGGGGTATTGAAACCGCCCTGTTCCAGCGGCAGATCACTTCCCAGGCTTTCCCATGCAACTGGCTCCGCTTCTCCGTCATGGACACCGTGCATGAAGCTGCGGAACATCGCATTTTTTCCGATTTTGGCGCTATGCATCAGAAAAGTATTGCGTATCTCATATTCGCCGACATCCACAACAATACCATTCTGACGGCGCGTGACCTTAAAAGGAGAATCATTCTGCGCAGACTCCTGTCCCATGCAGATTCCTCCAAGTAAAACTGCGCCCGTCATCAATGAAAATATATGTTTCTTCATGGCAATCATCTCTATATCCACCTATGTAATCGAAAAAAATCCCTAAATTCACTTAAGTTTAACTGTAATTCG
>JAZURH010000072.1:0-12190 GCA_045606125.1 Lentisphaeria bacterium
GTATGCCACAAAAAAGAGCAGTGTGACGAGGTGGCACTGCTTCTTGAACTTGATTGAATATGCAATCGGATGTGCTAAAGCTGCTGTATTGCATCCAGGCATTGGGTAAAATCAATGCCTTTTAATTCTTCAGGAGAATCCACTATTCCCTGTCTTACCGAGATTTCCATGCCTGCATAGCAGAATGTGAAAGCCGGTGTCCTGCCATATGTCCATTCAGGTGAATTGTATATTGCAATGGTGTCTACATCGGGAAGCGGAGGCTGCTCCGGCAGACATCCAGGTGCCGTTTCATCGATTATTGCCTGGCATATATCGCTGACAAGCAGTCCGGGAACAAAGTCCGTTATATTTTTGACTGACGCTCTGACTGAAGGAACAGTAGATGTTTTGAAAATATAGTCTGTGTTTATGTGCAGTGCTCTTGAGAGCTGTTTCAGGTCGGAATTGACAAGTATGCACCCGTGAAGCATAGCTGTCCGGCTGTTCAGCGCAAAAGCTGAACCCGATATCTTGTATTGTCCGGCGTATATGCTGTGCTGCCCCTCCATGTGCACGTCCGGCACACCGAGCCCGGCCAGGGCCCTGATCACCATTCCTACGTAATGGTCCGGATTGTAGGAGTTGCGCGGCACAAAGAATGAATAGTTGAGGTTGCCTGAATCATGGACAACTGTTCCGCCGCCTGAAAAACGCCTTAATATATGGATGTCATTTTTCAGACACCAGGGAATGTCGGCTTCCATCCATGGATTCTGGCTCCGGCCGAATACTACGGTGGGCTTGTTGACATAAAAAAGAAGGACGGACTCATTGTCCGCCCTTGATGTTTTGTAGAAGGCGTCTTCCAATGCGGCATTGGCAAAGGGATCGCCTATATGAGATATGCAGACTTTCATTTTTTTGTGTCCGTTCTGTGCGCAGTGGATAAATCTGCAGTTTATGAGCCTGCGGCACAGAACGTGTGTAATCACTCAGTGATTATTAGTTTTCCCTGGCTTTGGGAGGCACGATAAGGACTTTTGCCTTATTGTCGGCGATGAGCTTGTCAATGAGGGCCTTTGCGATTTTGTTGCCTTCATTGTTTTTGAGATAGCCCAGAATGTTTTCCTTGACTTCATCAAAAGTGGCGACTTTGGTCTCGCCCGCCTTGATCAGGTGATATCCGAATCTGGTCTTTACAGGAGCGCTGACTTCGCCTGCCTTGAGTTTGAGAAGTGCCTGCTCAAATTCGGGGACCATCTGTCCGGGGCCGAAAGTACCAAGGTCTCCGCCCTGTGCCTTTGAGGGGCAGTCGCTGCTGGCCTTTGCAATTTCAGCAAAGTCTTTTCCAGCTGCCAGTTCTTTCTGTGCCTTCTGTATCTTTTCAAGAGCCGCCTTTTCGTCTTCAGGCTTCACTTCCTTGCCTTCGCTTGCACCGGGGAACATTGCCAGAATGTGAGAGGCACTGAATGTCTTGAACTGATCGGGATTCTCATCATAGAATTTCTTTGCGTCTGCTTCTGTCGTTTTGATGAGTGAGTTGAACATGGCGTCTATCATGGCGCTTTCTGATATTTTATCAAGAACATCCTTTTCTGTCATGTTCATTGCTTCAAGCATTTTCTTCATGTTCTCTTCGCCGTTGGCCTGCTTGATTGCATTCAATTGTGTCTTGGCCGCTTCCATGTCCGGCTTGAAGCCCTTTGATTTTGCTTCGTCGATAAGAAGGTTCTGCACCATGAGCTGCTGTGCGTACTGTGCTGCCATGGGAATGACCTGTTCTGCGGTAAACTCCTGGCCAGCCTTTGCTGCCTGCTGAAGCTGGGGCTTTATGAAATCCTTGATTTCCTTGCCAGTGATCTTTTTTCCCTGACCGTATTCAGCTGCGGTTTCCGGTATTGCTGAAAGGATTTTGTCTATGGCGGCCTCATCCATCTTTATCTCCACCTTCGAGGCCTTTGTCTCTTCGACTGCCTTAGGTGCTTCAGCCTTGGCTGCTTCTGCTGAAAATAATGCCGGAGCAGCTGCGATGGCGGCTGCGATAATCACATTTCTGAATTTCATTCTTTTTTTCCTGTTTTAGTTGTTATTTCTGTTGAATTAAAAAAATCAAACAATCCGTATAGACCCATGCCGTAGGGATTTGTTCTGTCGCCCGCAGCATTTTTTTTGTTAAAAAGTATTCCCGCAAAATGCTCAATGACCAGTGGTGATGGATGAAGCCCCAGGGACTTCATTTCCTGTGCATGATCTTCCAGGCCTGTCATGGTTCCTTTGTTAATTGCATTCAGTATTCCTGCGCATATCCCACCGGAACTCAATACATCTGAGATTGAAATATCTCTCTGTTTTTTTCCAAGTCTGTTCCAGTTCCCCAGAAGTGAAATTGCATGGTACCGTGCTTCATGTACTGGGACTTTTGTACGCTTGCCAAGTGTTCTTTCGTATTTGAACAATGGAGAAGATGGCTGAAGTCTGTGAAGTTCAGTGTGGGATGCCGCCCAGGCTGCGGCATTGCCATTGGCGGCGGCCATCTCGAGAGAAGATATGCAGCTGGATACTTTTGCATCAAGTTCACGGGTCTGCATCGATTTCAGAAGAGCAAGCTGCTCCTTGTAAAAATCTTTGAAGGCTCCGGATTGGGACAGGGTTTCCAAATATGGCGACAGTGCCGTCAAGGCCATTTGCATGCTTGCCGAATCTTCCCATGGCATTTTGGCCTTGTAGAGTAAAAGAGCCTGAAGCGCTTCCGGCATATCAGCTGCTATCAGTGTACCTGTGGAAAGCTGCCCGTCACCTTCTGCCTTAAGGAGAAACTGTTTCAGCTTCTGAAAATCTCCGGAAGCAAGTATGTTGTCAATTTCCGTTGAATCATGGTGTCTCTTTACGGCGAGTTCAGCTTCTTCTACAAAACTTGTCGCGGCATCCTGCTGCTTCAGGCTGAAAAGTGAGTTCATGGCTTTTTTTTCGTCACCATTTACTATTGCTTCACATGCCTCAAGCAGTAATGCCGAGCCGCTCCGGTCAAATTCCGGAGCTCTTTTTTTCTCATTGCATCCCGTCAGAAGCAATGTTGCCGTCAGCATTAAATAAATGTAAAAATGTTTTTTCAACTGGAAAACTTCCTGATATGTAACAAATTATGCGATATGTCTTGCGCCGATGGGGGCTGAGACTATTGTTTATGGCCCCTATTGTTGAAAACAAGAACAAAACACAATAACATATATCAGAGGGGCAATATGGCAAATTCAAATCGTGTTGATGGTCGTGGAACATCGCAACTTCGCAAATGGAGTTTTATAAAGGATTTCCAGAGACATCCGCTGGCATCTGTGCTTGCCGTATGCGGGAATACAAGGGTTATATGCTCTGTCAGCATGGAGGAATCCGTTCCAAGATGGATGAAAGAACAGGGTGTGCCCGGAGGATGGATTACAGCCGAATATCAGATGCTGCCTTCCGCTACCGGCACAAGGGGCGACCGGGAGTCTACAAGAGGAAAGGTGTCCGGCAGGACATCCGAGATACAGAGGCTTGTGGGGCGTTCGCTGAGAGCCGTTGTGGATCTGTCTAAACTGCCGGGTATTACATTGCATATAGATTGTGATGTTATAGATGCGGACGGCGGAACGCGGTGTGCATCTATAACGGGAGCAAGCCTTGCAATACAGCTTGCAGCGGCACGCCTTGTTAAATCGGGAAAACTGGCGGAAAATCCAATTGTTTCCGGTGTCGCGGCCGTGAGTGTAGGCATTGTTGACGGTGAACCCATGCTTGATCTCTGCTATGAGGAGGATTCGGCGGCTGAAGTCGATATGAATGTGGTTATGACGGATACTGGACGCTTTGTGGAATTACAGGGAAGCGGTGAAGAGGCGACTTTTGGGGATGATGAGCTTGCGGCAATGCTGTCCAAGGCCAAATGCGGATTGAAGGAGATCTTCGCGCTTCAGGCTGAAGCATTGGGAGAATAATGAGGAGACCTGCTGGAAAAATATGGTTTCTGGTCCTGCTGGCATTTTTGCTTTTGCTGTTTGTTGCAGGCGTTTCCCGTTTCGGGCACCGTTCAGCGTCAGGTGCTGCGTCTCCATTTATGGCTGTTTCCCGCAGTGTCAGTGCATTGTTTTCAGGCATATGGGACAGTTTGTTTTCAGATGATGGACGAAAATTGGAGGAGTATGAGGTCCTTTTGCGGGAGGCAGAGGTCCGCATAGCCGGAATCGGGGAGCTGGCTGAGGAAAACAGGCAGTTGAGGGCATTGCTTGAACTGCCGCCAGTCAGAGGATGGGAAGCACTGTATGCCCAGGTGGTCATGAGGGATCCTGCTGTTTGGAATTGGTCTTTCAGAATAGGCAGAGGAGCTGCGGACGGGATTGCAGTGGGAGCACCGGTGCTTTTTGGAAGTCATCTTGTGGGGCGGGTGTCTGAAGTATTCAACAGGAGCGCAAATGTCTCCACTCTGTTAAATCCTTCCTGCACCATTGGTGTGCATGTCATAAGTACAGGCGGCGTCTATCCCGGTATATTGCGGGGGGATGGTGCTATGTCGGGTGGAGTTCCTTCTGCTGTGGTTGATTATCTGCCCAAAGAGGCAGTGATAGAGGATGGTGCCAGGATTGTCACATCCGGTCTTGGTACCGAACTGCCGGGCGGTCTGCCTGTAGGTGTTGTCAGTGGCAGCGGGCAGGTTGTGGATGATGCCAGGATGATGGTGAAGGTCATTCCTGGCGGAGATGCGGGGCGTATGCGTTTTGCCGTTGTGATGTGCCGCAGCGGGAATGAGGAAAAGAAGCGGGATGGGGAAAGTGTAAATCCGGAATAACCGCTTATATTATAAGGATATTGCCGCCGTGGCATGGACTGCGACGGGATGTGATAGGGAACAGCACATAAATTGTGAAATCAATAAAACAGGAGTAGATGTCATGAAGAAAGCAGTAGTCGCCGGACATATCTGTCTGGACATAATTCCGGCAATTGATCATCATTTTGATTTGATACCCGGGCATTTGTTTGAGGTCGGCGCTCCGCTGATGGCTACGGGCGGCGCAGTGTCCAACACCGGCATGACAATGCATATTCTCGGCACTCCAACAAAGCTTATGGGAAAAATAGGGGATGATGATTTTGGCAGTGCAGTCATGAACATCGTCAAGTCCAGAGATGAGGCCCTGGCAGGCGGGATGACTGTGGCTCCCGGCGCTGCAACATCATACACTGTTGTTGTGAATATCCCTGGTACGGACCGTATATTCCTGCATTGCCCCGGTGCAAATGCCACTTATGGAGCTGACGATATCAACTGGGATGCGCTGAACGATGTGCAGCTTTTCCATTTCGGTTACCCATGCTTTATGGCAAAAACATATGAAAACGGTGGTGCCGAGCTTGTGAAGATGTACAGGAAAGTGCATGAGATGGGTATCACTACATCCATGGATCCCGGCATGCCTGATCCCAATGGACCGGCTGGAAAAGTGGATTGGAAAGCATTGCTTGAGAAGGTCATGCCCTATACTGATGTATTCATGCCCAGCGCTGATGAACTTTTGTACATGCTTATGCCGGAACGCTTTGGAGACGGAGACAACATAGGCATAGGCGAACTTCAGAAGATGGGAGATGAACTCATAGGCTTTGGAGCCGCTGTCGTTGCTATCAAGCTGGGACAGAGAGGTATGTATATACAGACAGCAGATGCGGAGCGCATGGCGAAAATGGGTGCAGGCGCACCGTCCTGCATAGGGGAATGGGCTTCCAGACGCATGCTTTTCCCAACATTCATACCGGACAGATTTATGGGTGCTACTGGTGCTGGAGATTCAAGCATAGGCGGTTTCCTCTGCGCAATGCTGAGAGACTGCACCCTGGAGGAGGCCGGAACTTTTGCGGCTGCTGTAGGAGCCTGCAATGTTGAGAAGCCGGATTCACTCAGTGGCGTACGCAGCTGGGAGGATACCATGGCACGAATCAGCCAGGGATGGGTTACCAGGGCCTGCAGTATAGATGCTCCCGGATGGACACTGAACGGAAAGAACATCTGGGTCGGCGCCTGAAAAACAGTCGGGGGAAATATGGCAGACAATTACGCAAGGGAATCCATAAGGAAGATCGGTGGTTATGTACCCGGCGAGCAGCCCAGGGGACTTAAAAGGCTTATAAAACTGAATACCAATGAGAATTTATATCCACCGTCTCCAAAAGTGGAGGAGGCAATAAAGTCATTTGATTTCAGTCGACTCAGGCTGTATCCTGATCCTGGTGCCACAGAACTCAGGGAGAAGGCGGCTGAAATCTATGGCGTGAAACCCGGTCAGGTCATATGCGGCAATGGCTCTGATGAGCTTTTGACCATCGCCCTGCGCACATTTGTGGGCGAGGGCGACAGTTATGCCTACATGGAGCCAAGTTATTCGCTTTATCCCGTGCTGTCTGATATCCAGGGGGCTTCTCCGAAGCCGATACAGCTTGACGAAAACTTTGACATACCAGTAGATGCCGCAGAACTTGCAGGGGATGCCAGGCTTATTATGCTTGCCCGTCCTAACGCGCCTACTGGAAATCTTCCGGATGATGCGAGAGTTCATGAGCTCTGCCGCAAGGCCAGGGGAGTTGTATGGATAGACGAGGCCTACGCCGACTTTGCCGGCACCAGTTTTATCAGCGAAATTGAAAAGTATCCCAATGTTATAGTTTCACGCACTTTTTCAAAGAGCTTTTCTCTTGCGGGAATGCGCATAGGCCTTGCTTTCGCAAATGAAGCCCTTGTTTATGAAATGAACAAGGTGCGGGATTCATACAATATAGATTTCATAACCCAGGTAGCGGCCAAGGCGGCTCTGGAAGATGTGGAATACATGCGCTCCAATGCTGAAAAAATATGCGCCACAAGGGAATGGCTTTCCTGTGAATTGAAAAAAATGGGGTGCGCAGTGCTTCCATCCCAGGCTAATTTCATATTTGTAAAGCCGAAGAGAAAGGCTTCTGAAATATTCGAAGAACTTCGCCGCACAGGAATCATTGTGCGTTATTTTAACCTGCCAAGGATTTCAGATTACATACGTGTTACAATAGGAACACGGGAAAATATGGAACTTTTCCTTGCTGAAATGAGGAATCTTGATATATGAAACCTGGAAATGTTGAAACATCCAAGGGGATAATGCATGTTTTCGAGGCCGCAGGCTATACTTTGTGCGGCCTTCGGCAGGCAATGAAAGAAACGGCATTCTGTCTTGAGTGCGTGGGCCTTTTTTTTGTTGCGGGCGCAGCTCTTGTTCTGCCTTTTTCATTCAGTGAGGCGGCTGTTCTTGTGGCAGCCTGGGTGGGCGTCATGTGCATCGAATTAATTAACACGGCAATTGAAACCATTGTCGATCTGGTTTCCCCCGATTATCACGATCTGGCGAAAAAGGCCAAGGACCTGGGGAGTGCAGCAGTGGCAGTGGCTGTCTTTGCAAATATTATACTGTGGGCTGCTTTTCTGTGGGACGCTTTTGCTGGTTGAACAGGAAAAAATATGAGATTCAGACCGTGTATAGATCTTCATGAGGGAAAGGTCAAGCAGATCGTAGGGTCCACATTGAGGGACGGGGGACAGGCCAGCACGAACTTTGTTTCCGGTGAAACGCCGGAGTATTATGCGTACATGTACGCCGCCGATGGATTGCGGGGAGGGCATGTCATAATGCTCGGCCCGGGGAATGAGAATGCTGCCAGGGCGGCATTGCAGGCCGCACCGGGAACTCTGCAGATAGGAGGAGGAATAAATCCAGGCAATGCTGCTGAATGGCTGGAGACCGGGGCTTCGCATGTTATCGTTACTTCATGGTTGTTTGCTGATGGCGAACTTTGTATGGAAAGACTGGAAAAACTTTCCGCTGCAACTGGCAGGGAGCGCCTGGTGGTGGATCTGAGCTGTCTGCCGGTGGACGGAAAATACCATGTGGCCTGCAACAGGTGGCAGACTGTATGCAGCAGTACTTTGTCAGCTTCCGCTCTTGCACAGCTTGCCGGTTTCTGCGATGAACTTCTTGTTCATGCTGTTGGAAAGGAGGGAAAAAGAGGTGGTATAGATGAAGAACTTATCAGCAGGCTTGCTGAATGGTCACCTGTTCCGGTAACATACGCCGGTGGAATCGCGGATTTTGCCGATATAGAAGCTGTGGAAAGGGCTGGCGGTGGCAGAGTCGATTTCACGGTAGGAAGCGCGCTGGATATTTTCGGCGGCAATCTTTCATACTCTGAAATTGCACGGCGGTGGCCTTGATATTTTATTTGATCACGGGCTGGAATATATATGGATTTTCAGCGAAAATGTGCAGTAATGTCCTGTATTTTACGATGAAAAATGGAAAAATAAGACCAATGTGTTTGCAAAAAACAAGAGTGGTGTGTATATTATGTGCTCTAATTACTTTTCTGACAAGCGAGTGTCTTTCACAGCAGGGCGATATGTCCATGATCGTGAAAGAAGCCAGGGAGGCAAGGGAGTCCGCTGAAAAAAGGTCTCTTGAGCTGGAACTCGAACTGCGGAAAATGCGCGGTGAGCTGGACGCTCTCAGGTCGCGTTACGCCGCGCTGTATGTCGAGAGTCATCAGGCTCTCCGGAACATAAGGGAGATGGAGGTCAATGCGGCCCATCTTATCCAGCGAAAGCAATCCGGAGATTCGGAAAAGGCAGATGTGCTGGAAGCCCTTGATCTTATGGTCAGGAGGCAGCTTGAAGTACGGCAGACGCTGCTTGAGTTTGAAAAGTGTCTTTCTTCTTTGATGGAAGTGATGCAGCCCAGTGAGGCTGTTAAGTCCGAACTTGACGGACGCCTTGGTAAACTGAAAAAGGCAGTTGATGACAGCCTGAAGCCGGTTTCCCAGGTGTTTACCCCGGTGAAAGGGGCCGTTGAGGCACAGGTCATAGCCGTTGACAGGAAGGAAGAAGCAGTTACTCTGGACAAGGGGACGCTCCACGGTGTGCGGCCCGGCAATGTCTGGCGACTGCTGGACAGGGAAGGCGTGGTGATAGCGAAGGTCCAGACCATAGCGTGCCGATCGGATTTCTGCACTGCAGTGCTTCTGCAGGGAAAAATGGGGGCGCTTGTGGAAGGAAGCGTGCTTTCACCTGAACTTTGATTTTTTTAGATGGCATTTGGGCAGGTAACTGACCGGGTGCCAAGGCACATAGAACGAAGTCATAAACAAAGCAGTACCATGGAAAAATTAGCCGTTACAAAAAACGTGCGGATTTCCGCGTTCAAGGCGCGTGAAGTGTCCCGCCTCGTCCAGGGGCGCAGCGCGACAGAAGCCTTGAACATGCTGAGTCTGATTCCGCGCAAAGCCGCCCGTCTCATCGAGCAGACCCTCAAGTCTGCAGTGGCAAACGCTGAAAACGATGCCAACAACCCCGTTGACCGCAGGTTCCTTACTGTAAAGGAAGCTCTTGTCGGCGAAGGCACCACAATGAAGCGTTTCCGCCCGAAGGCAAGGGGCTCGGCCGGCCGCATCCGGAAGAGGACAAGCCACATTCGCATCGTAGTATCAGACGAACAGTAATTCAGGAGTGTACCCGTGGGTCAAAAAGTCAATCCAATTGGATTCCGGCTGCCCGTCACCAAGGACTGGAAATCGCGCTGGTTCGCACGCAAGAAGGATTTCGGAACACTGCTTCAGGCGGATATCAAGATCCGTGAGAAGCTGACGAAGGAACTTGCAAACGCGGCAGTCAGCAAGATAGTCATTGAACGCAGCGGAAAGCGTGTCCGTATCACCATCTTCTCGGCCAGACCCGGCGTTATCCTCGGCGGCAAGTTTGTCGCAGGGGCAGACCCCAAGGCAGCCGACAACAAGGAGAAGGGAAAGGGACGTGGCGACAAGAAGGGCGTAGGCATTGATCTGATCAAGGCCATGGTAGCCCCCATCGCCGGCGCAGCCGAAGTAATCGTTGAAATCAAGGAAATCCGTGCCGCCGATGTGGATGCACAGCTGGTTTCCGAAACTATCGTTCAGCAGCTGGTCAAGCGCGTTGCATTCCGCCGCGCAATGAAGCGTGCCATCCAGAGCGCCATGGAACACGGCGCGGAAGGCATCAAGATCCGTTGCTCCGGACGTCTCAATGGCGCTGAAATCGCCAAGACAGAGCAGTACAAGGACGGTAAGGTTCCGCTCCACACACTGCGTGCCAACATTGATTATGGTTTCTCCGAAGCCCACACTCTTGCTGGTCTGATCGGAGTTAAAGTATGGATTTGCAAACCCCAAAACTGGGAGGATACGAAAAATGCCTTTAATGCCCAAACGCGTGGAACATCGAAAGGTTCAGCGAGGCAGCCGCGGGGGAATCGCGACTCGAAATAATGAGCTGGACTTCGGTGAATACGGCCTCCAGGTTCTGGAGCGTGGCTGGATGACCGGAAAGCAGATCGAGGCGGCGCGTGTCGCGGCTACACGTCACATGCAGCGCCGTGGTAAGATCTGGATCAGAGTCTTCCCCGACAAACCGATTTCAAAGAAGCCTCTTGAAACCCGTATGGGTAAAGGAAAGGGCGCTCCTGAAGAATGGGTTGCCGTAATCAAGCCAGGAAACATGATAATGGAACTCAGCGGATGCTCAGAAACCGTGGCTAAGGAAGCATTGGCGCGTGCGTCAAGCAAGCTTCCCTTCAGGTGCCGCTTCCTCGTCCGCCAGCATGGCGCACAGTAAGCCACATCCGTAAGGAGTTTAGAAATGAAACCCGCAGAAATACGTGAAAAGACAAATGAAGAGCTGGACAGGCTCGCCATGGATGCAAGGGCTGAAATCTTCAACCTGCGCCGTCAGGCGGTAACCGGTCAGCTGACCAATCCTGCACGCATCCGCATCCTCCGTAAGGATGTGGCGCGCATTGAAACAGAAAAGTCCGCCCGCGCTGCGAAACAGGACCAGTAACAGAGGCATACAACAATGGCAGAAGAACAGAAAGTTGAGCGCAACCAGCGCAAGGTTCTCAGCGCTACAGTTGTGAGCAGCAAGATGGACAAGACCATCGTGGTCAAGGTCACACGCAGCGCAGCTCACCCCCTGTATCGCAAGGTCGTCAAGTTCACAAGCAAGTGCTATGTCCATGACGATAAGAACGAGGCGCAGGTCGGCGATGTCGTGGAAATCATGGAGACCAGGCCTCTCAGCAAGCTGAAGCGCTGGCGTCTGGTACGCATAATCCGTCATGCGGAAACTGACTGAGGAGAGATTCCGATATGATACAGATGCAGACAACATTGGAAGTCGCTGACAATTCCGGAGCCAAGAAGATCATGGCAATCCGCACAGTTGGACAGCGCAAACGCTTTGCCGAAATCGGCGATGTGATCCGTGCGTCAGTCCGCGAGGCTCAGCCCCGTGGCGGCGTCAAGAAGGGTGATGTGGTTCGCGCGGTCATCGTGCGCACTGCAAAGAACATCCGCCGTGCAGACGGTTCATTCCTCCGTTTCGACCGCAATGCGGCCGTAATTATCGACGACCAGGGCAACCCGAAGGGTACCCGTATATTTGGGCCAGTTGCCCGCGAACTGCGTGACAAGAACTATATGAAGATTGTCTCGCTGGCACCGGAGGTGTTGTAATGGCAAAGGCAAAAGTTAAGAAGGGCGATGTGGTCGTAGTGATCGCGGGGTCCGACAAGGGTAAGACCGGTAAGGTCTTGAAGGTGGAGCCGAAGCATGACCGAGTGACCGTTGAAGGCGTTGCCGTTCGCAAGAAGGCAGTTCGCCGCACACAGGATAATCCCAACGGCGGTATCAAGGACATCGAAGCTCCGATTCACATCTCGAATGTGATGAACGAAGAACGGTATCGCGCCCGTAAAGAGGCGAAAAAGCAGGGAGCAGCTAAATGATTACCAGCAGCCTGTACGAAACCTACAAAAATGACATTGTTCCGCGCCTCAAAGAGAAGCGTGGCTACAAGAACCCGATGGAGATTCCGCGTCTCCTGAAGATCGTGGTCAATACCGGTGTAAAGACCGACAAGGACCGCGAAGTCATGACAGCAGCCGTCGACACACTGGCGGCAATTACCGGCCAGAAGCCGGTCATCACCAAGTCCCGCATGAACATCTCCAACTTCAAGCTCCGCAAGGGCATGGCAGTTGGCGCATGCGTGACACTCCGCCGTGGCGCCATGTACAATTTCCTGTACCGCCTTGTGAACATCGTCCTGCCCCGCGTCCGCGAC
>JAZURH010000073.1:0-8929 GCA_045606125.1 Lentisphaeria bacterium
TGAAGCTGAATGGGAGAAGGCCGCCCGCGGCGTAAATGGAAGACTGTATCCCTGGGGCGATCATTTCAAGGAGGAACTGGCGTTTTTACGGGAGAACATATCCGCTCACATAAAATACGGGCACTGGGCGCCCGGAGGATCATTTCCTCAGGATTGTTCTTTGTTTGGTGTGTTGGACATGGCCGGCAATGTCCGGGAATGGACGTCTTCCCTGTTCAATGATGGAACGGGACTGCGCGTCATAAAGGGCGCAAGCGCATCGGCACCCGCAAGATATCTTCCTCTGGGACGGGCACATGACCTTCCCCTCAGTCCATCGGATGTGGGATTCCGTGTCCTGCTTCCCCTGATTCCGGAGGACATTGCAGAGGATTGAGCAAGAGGCCTTTGCTGCCTCAGGTTGAAATTGTTATTAAGCAGGAATTAACGGCGCCATGCCGTGGAAACAGAAATGTGGTTTGATTCTCATTGTCATTTTGATCTTGAACGTCCGGATGAAGCATTGTCCGCATTGGAGAAGGCCGTAGAGGCTGGTGTTACTGGCTGTCTTGTTCAGGGGACCAGCATGAGAAACTGTCCCTTTGTCATTGAACTTGCCCATAGGGTACCCGGTGTATATGCTGCAGTTGGCATACACCCTCATGATGCGGAAGGCCCAAAGGATATTGAGCAGATGAGGAAATGGTGGAAGGATGAAAAAGTGCGTGCAGTCGGCGAGATAGGTCTGGACTATTTCTACGATTTTGCTGACAAGGCGGCGCAGCGTTCTGTTTTTGCGGAGTTTCTGCAGGAGGCAGCTGATGCGGGGCTTCCTGTTGTGATACATTGCAGGGAGGCTTTTCAGGATGGCTTTGCCATGGTGAAGGACTGCCTTTCTGTTGGGCACCCTTTTGAGGTGCACAGTTTTTCAGGAACGGCTGATGAAGCCGAAAAATGGATAGAACTTGGAGCAATGATGTCCATCAATGGAATGGTCACATTCAAGAAAGCGGACAATATAAGGGCCATTCTTGATGTGATACCCGATGAACGTCTTCTGCTTGAGACAGATTCTCCCTATCTTGCTCCGGTTCCATTCAGAGGAAAGGAGAACACTCCTGCCACCATTCCGGTAATAGGCGCCTATGTGGCGGAAAGGCGTGGAATGAGTCCCGGAGAACTTGCATTGCTTACAACGGGAAATGCCCTTAGGTTTCTAAATATTGAAAAGTGAGGTTTTTTATGTCTTTGCATGAAATAACGGCCCAGATAGAAAAAGAGAGGGATGAGATAGAGCAGCAGACTCTTGATCCCAGGAATGCGTTCTACAGCAATAAGGCAGAACGCCGCAGACCAGCTGAAGTGGATGATTTTGAAAACCTGCGTACTCCATTCGCCCATGATACGGACCGAATAATCCATTCATCTGCATTTGCCAGATATTCCGATAAGACGCAGGTGTTCTTCCGGGTGCGCAATGACCATATAACCCGCCGTTCGCTGCATGTACAGATGGTGTCACGCATAGCCAGGACCATCGGGCGCTGCCTTAATCTGAACGAAGATCTTATTGAGGCAATTGCCATAGGTCATGATATAGGCCATACGCCTTTCGGGCATACAGGTGAGGCTGCGCTTGCTATGAATCTTCAGAAGGCCGGAGTCGGCACTTTTGTCCATAATGCCCAGTCTGTCCGTGCGCTTCAGATGCTTGAGCATCATGGAAACGGCCTGAATCTTACTTTGCCTGTTCTGGATGGTATACTGGGACACAATGGTGAGAGGGAATCCCGCAAATATGAATATGATCCATCTAATCTGACCTGGGAGATGTTGGACCATAATCTGGCGATGTGCCTGAAGGAACCCGGCTATGACAGGAAAGTGTCCCCGTCAACCATGGAGGGATGCGTTGTGCGTGTTGCGGACATAATATCGTATCTTGGAAAGGACTACGAGGACGCCGTGTCCCTTGGTATAATAGCCCGGACTGACATGCCCTGGTGCATAGAGAAAGTGCTTGGCAACGAGAACAGAAAGATAATCAGCACGCTGTGCAATGACATAATTCTGAACAGCCGCGGAAAGCAGTATCTTGAGTTTTCGGAAGAGGTATATGAGGCGTATTCTGCTTTGAAGAGATTTAATTATGATCATATCTACAACTGCCAGCTTCTTTCCCGTCAGAAAGAACAGTTTGACAGGATGCTGACTCTTCTGTTTGAGTCATATATTGAGGATATACGCAAGGATGTCAAATGTAAGATTATAGACGAATGGATACGATCGCAGCCAGCTGAATACCGGCTTAATGAGCCTCCTGAGCGAATCGCTGCAGACTATATTGCCTGTATGACCGATCAGTATTTTGTGAACGAGTACGAGCAGAGATTCGTTCCTCAGATAATAAATTTTGAAAGATGAATAAGGGAAATCAGGGAGACTGCGATAAATGAAGCAGGGAATAAATCTTGGCTATATCCGCTTCCGTAGAAATACGGATGAAAGACGTTCTCTGGAAGAATCCGCCAGTCTTTGTGCTGAGGCCGGATTTTATGAACTTGACTATATGTCCCCTCTGCTGGGGGAAGATTATGCTGAAAATGCAAAAAAGGAGCGTGTTTTGTTTGAGGAGCATGGTTTGTCTGTTCATCAGACACACTGTCCTTTCCTGAGATATACGCAGGATGGACCTGATGTGTTCATCGGCAGGGCAGTGCGCGGGGCTGAAGTGTCCGGCATACTTGGGGCAAAATACATGGTCATACACGGGGACGAATGGCCTAAGCGCAATGTGAAATACGATGGTTCACTTGCTCTTGAAAAAAACTATGAGATAATGGCTCCGGTTGTTGAAGCCTGTCATAGAAACAATGTTCTTCCTGCCTTTGAAAATCTTTTTGACGATGCCAGTGAAAATACAGTTGACGGTCGCAACAGGTTCTGCTCAAGAGGAGAGGAATTGCTGGCTCTGATTGAACGATTCGGCACAGGCAGTGCGGGAATCTGCCTTGATACCGGACATGGCAATGTGAGTGCAGGCTCTGGATTGCTGGACCTTGTAAGGGAACTGGCACCCTATGTAGTGTGCACTCATGTCCATGACAATAATTTCGGCAAGGATATGCATATGCCGGCTTTTGCCGGGGGAATGCCTCTTGAAAAGATCATGGAGATTCTGCGAGATAACGGATATACCGGCAATTTGACATGGGAAATGGTGTATGGCAGGTATCCGGATGAACTTCTGCCTGATTTTCTTGCGCTTCTTTTCAAGTCTGGAAGGTATCTGGGAGCTTTGGAATAGACTGCGCGCATTAACGTTGAAATTGTGGAGATGATTGTTAAAAACTGTTTCTTCAGAAGTAGTTTCAAAATAGCGTAAAATGTGCAATGAGATGGGTGTAGTGGCAAAGTCAACTGTCAGAAGCCGTACTTTTGTGTGGCGAGAAACGCTGCTGGCGCCAATGTGTTCATGTCGACGTGCATTTCGATAATATTTTGAAATTACATCTTTAGTCAAATAATGGCGTTTCCGTTTTCGTTATAATTTGAGTGGAAGCGGGCTTGTGCTGCGCTTGCTTTTTTTCGGAGTGGCTGATTCAAGAACATGAAATTGCGTTTGGAATGGGCCGGGGGGTGTTTTCAGGATGAACATTACGAGAATAAGAACCTTTATAATTGTGCTGCTGTGCTTCGCATTTGCGTCCTGTGCACTTTTTGACAGGCAGTCCATGCTTGATCAGGAACTTGATAAACGCAATAAGGATGAGTTTGCAAGACTGCAGAAAGATGCCAATGACAGGGCGCTTAGGGAGCAGGTTTTTGCAAGTTTTGAGAAAGTGCGCAAGCTTATTGCTGAAAATGACTTTGTGGCAGCGGAGGAAATGCTGGAAAGAATGAAGGCATTGACTGAATATGACAAGGAACTGAATGACCTGAAGGAACTTCTGGCCCTTGCTAAAAAGCTTACACTCAGCCAGACTGATCTGGCGATCGACCAGAAGACAATAATAAATGAATCACTTACCGGACTGCAGCTGCCTAAAAAATACAACAAAAAGAGTGTGGTGAATATTGTTGAGGAAAGGGAAAGCCCCGAGTATCTTGAGCAACTGCTGGAAAAGCATATTTCAATGAAAGTCAAGGATATGTCCCTTTCTGATTTTGCCATGCAGCTCCGCGATCTTGAGGGACTGAACATTGCTGATCCGGTAAATGTGATCTTCAACGATGAAATTATAAAGGGAAAGACATTTTCAGCCAATTTCAAGGATGTTCCGCTGCGTGAGATATTCGATTATATCTCATATACTCTTGGTGTGGACTTCAACATTAAGGCAAACATAATCTGGGTCACCAAGTCAACAAAGGCAGCAACCGGCCCCAGGCTTCTGAATAAGGTCATACTGCTCAGACAGGGAATCATACCGACTGTTCCTGAAGGTATAGGTGTCGCAACGGCAAAGGCTGCATTTGAAACAACAAAGGAAGAGGACAAGGACCTGGAAAATGCCCTGAAGGCATTTTATTCAAAGTCCACAACGGGAGGAAGTTATACTTTGTTCCCTCAGAGAAACATTCTGCTTATATCCGATACATTGTCCAATATACGCGAAGTGGAAAAACTGGTGAGGACTTTTTGCAAGCCGCCATATCAGGTCCTTATTGAGGCAAAGTTCATTTCAGTCAGTGAATCAGATCTTCGGGATGTGGGTGTTGAGCTTTCCCATTTTAACGGCGGAAAAAGCGGTGAGAACATTTCGGCCAATAACCAGGAAAATGCCAATGTCAGTGATTTCTTTACAAAACTTGGCATGCTTGCCGCAGACAATGTTGAGGGCGTGGGATCCCTTACATTAAGTGGAATAGTCGGCAATCGAAGCTTTGACATGATCATAAGAGCCCTGGAGAAAAGATCTTCCACAGTGACTTTGAGCGCACCGCGTATTACGGCTCTTAATAACAGAACGGCCAGAATAAGAAAAGGAGACAAGATATTCTATTTTGAGGAATATAAACTCCAGACAGTTGATAATGGGGACAAGGGCAAGGACCAGGTTCTTGTTCCAAACGGAAAACCAACCAGCGTTGCTCTTGGAATCACTTTTGATGTAAAGCCGAATGTGGGTGCTGACGGGAAGACCATACTTCTCGGTTTAAAGCCGGAAATAATCACATTCCAGAAATGGGAGGATTATTATTCTACTCAGACTACGACTGAAAACAAGGTTACCACCACTTCCGGAACTGAGGTCATGCTGCCGAGAACCCACGAGCAGACCATAGCCACCAGCGTTTCCATAAACAGCGGTGAGACTGTGATTCTTGGAGGCATGGTTGAAAACCGGGAGATCACGGTCATACGCAAGATACCGCTGCTGGGAGACATCCCCCTGCTTGGCGCATTGTTCACCCACTCTGAAATAACCAGCGAACCTACAAATCTGCTGATTTTCGTGACTGCAACTGTCCTGAATGAGGACGGTGAGTATGTTGTTGCTGAAGAAGCTGAACGGAATTGATAGAAATGTCCCTTTCCCACCTGAAATCATCATTATCCGGAAACGCCTGCGGCATAGGCGTGGATGTCTGTAAAGACACCCTTGCTGCCATTGGCGTGGAAAGACATGGCGGTTTTTTGCGTATAACGGGTGTGGAAAACTGCCCTCTCCCTGGGGCAGATGGTGAAGATAGGGAACATTGCCTTTCCGGCATGGTTACGGGGCGGGAAAGCATCTGCTTCAGTCTTCCTGCCGGAAGCGTTGCCGATATGCTGCAGGAAATACCGTCTACGCTTAATGAATGGGCGGTGGAAAGACATGTTGCCAGTCAGGGTCATTCCATAGGAAGCATTTCTGATGAACAGGTCATATATGATTATCAGGTAATGCCTGGAATGCGTGACGGACAGCGCACCCTTGTCATAAGTTATGTGAAGGAAGGTGTTTTTGAGGATACTTATGATGCTTTGCGGTCTTTGGATGCGTCATCCCATCAGGCCACATCCTGCGGCATGGCCTTGGCGTCCGCATTTATTGCGCTGCTGCCTGAAGAGGCTTTCAGCGGCAGACCGCAGGTCCTTCTTTTACTGCGGGAAGAAAATACAGTCATGGTTGTTGTGTGCAATGGTGGGATACAGTATTCTGGAGTTATGCTTTTCGGGCGGCGCAATCTTGTCGTCAGCTTGAATAATGACGGTACAACTGGCCGTGCTTTACTTGAAACTGAATATTCCAGTGCCATGTCCCGTTGGCAGGAAATATTTCAATCAGCGGATTTGCCTTCAGAATATGACATACGCATCAGCGGCAGCGGCGGTCTTTCGTTGTACCGTGAAATGCTTTCAAGCATTGTACCCGGCAGAAGCATAGAGTTGTTCGGTGTTCCCGGCAATATGCTTCCGGGGCAGGATGAATCATTCCATGCAGAGCTTGTTGTACCTTTCGGGCTGGCGCTGCAGAGCGTAGGCGAGTCGGCCGTAAAGTTGTCTCTTCTTCCAGACAGGATGAAGTGGTATGAGCGCAAAGTCAGGGAGTACAGATTCCTGCTTTCCTCCGTTATTCTTATGACAATCGGTCTGTTCTTCCTTGTCTCCGGCGTGTTTATGTATATAAACAGGGGAATATCATTTCTTCAGAATGAACAGGAAAAATTGTCCGTATGCTCTGGTCTTATCCCTGAAATGAAGCAGCTTCATGAAAAAATAAGATATCATCAGAAGCGCATGCTGCCTGTGACTGAAGCCATATACAGGACGCATTGCTATCTGGAAGCCTTGAAGATATGGCAGTCTGCAAGAGGTGATGCTGAGGTGGATGAGCAGAGTTGGGGAATATATATGGCGGATGAATTCAGTTTTGATTTTGTCAACTCAAGACTTCAGGAATCAGAGAACGATATTGTGCTGACTGAGGAAAAAAGCAGGTCATCCGGCCTTTTTTCCGAACCGGATAAGTCCCGGAAAAAGGAAGGGCTTGTTGATGTGGAAAATATGAAGGTACTTGGAAGCATATACATAGGAGGGGTGGTCCCGCTTGGAAAGTACAGGTACAAGACATTGAAGGATGTCCAGACAAATCTGCTTAATTCCGGAGCATATGTGAATGTGGACGATCATAGCGATATTCTGACACAGGGATTCAAGGACAGGTATTACTCTCCATGGATGGACTTTCTTGAAGGAAAGGGAAAGGCGCTTGATGGCGAATACACGACTTTCCTTATAGCGCTGCCACTCAGTTCCGCTTTTATAAAAAACGATATACTGAGAAACGGCGGGGAGGTACGGCGTCAATGAGCATGTACAGACCTAAAATAAAGGATTGGCCTGCCGGATATATAAGACTTATGCAGTTTGCTGCCGTAGTTGCAGTTTTGACTGTCTTTGTACTCTGGTTTGGCGCATATCCACGATGGCGCAGAATGCAGGTATTGCGTCAGGAGGTGGAAAATACCCGTCGTGAACTGGAGAAGGGTGGAGTGCTTATTGATCAGAGTGTGCTGAAGGGGCATATTTCAAAATGCAGGATAAGCCTCAATGGTGATGAGTTGAGACCTGGATTGGTTGTGAAGGCGGATACGGCTCTGGAAATGGCGGCGAATACTTTTTCCGAGGAGATAGAGAATGCATATCCTGGACCGTCTTCCCGTGATTTTTTCATAGAGGGTGCAACCAGAATAGACTATAAGGACCTTTATGACCGTGTGTCTTCAGAGTTCGCAAGTTCAGGTGTTGTGCTCAGACAGACCATTTTTTCTTCAGGAGATGAAAATGAAGAGCCTGTTTACCAGCAGATGCTTAAACTGTGGACAATACGCCGGCTTGTGCGTACAGCACTGAAGAACGGGTTGAAAATTGAAAGCGACAGTGACAATGTTTCGCGCATAAGGGCATTGAAAAGTATATCATATATAAATATCGATAAAAGTGCTGACAACCGTGCGCAGCAGAATGAACCCTATCTTATGGAGTTTCCGGTTAGAATGTTTATATCGGGAAGTATGGAAAAGTTTCTCGGTTTTGCGGCTGATCTGCAGGCTGATGGAAGTTTTCTGCCCATAAAGAACATAAGTATTTATACTCTTCCGCCGGATGAATTGCCTCCCGGGGAAACACGCCGGGTTTCAGAACTTAAGATCAAAGTGGTCTGCTCCTCCTTTTTTGCTTTGCAGAACAAAGCAGAGGCAAGGATGGATAGGAGGTGATATGAAGGCTGTTTTGCGTAATATTCAGAAGTACTGGGAGCGTGTGCTCTGTCTTATTATGGTTATATTCTGCATATTGTGCTTTGCAGTCGGAGCGCTGTTTATGCTGGAGATGCCGGAAGAACCTGATATAAATGGCAGGAAACCCAGCGAAGCCCGTATTTTCCCATGGGATTCATTGTCAGGAAACTTTTATACTCCATCTGTGCCGGAAGCCGAAAGGGCCAATCCGTTTTTCCATGTGTTTACAAGCCGTGAAAAGCCTGCCCCTAAGAATCCGGAACCGGCGCCTCCACCGAAAATAGTTGTAAAGAAGGAAGTTCCCCCTCCAGTCAAGGTTGCACAGCCGGTTCCGCCTTCTCCCAAGTCTCCGCCTCCTGAACCGAAAATACAGGTGTCTGTTGAATATAAGGGATTTTATGTTGATGTCAGGGGGGATGTCGTGGCATTGATCACTGTATCTGTTCCTTCAAAGAAGGAAAGCCGGACAATAATGTGCAAGCTGGGAGAAGCGCCCCATGAGGGCATAAAATTGAAGAACGTCTCAGAAAACAGTGCTGTTTTCAGTGCAAATGGCTCGGATACAGTGATCAAATGGATGGAAAAGCATGATTTCAGCCTGAAAAAATGACAGGTTAATAGTTGAAAGGCCATCCGTAAATCAGGTGTTTCGTTTGTGATCGCATACTTGAAATGCGGTAAGGTCGATATTATACTACCGGGCGAAGTGTTAGTTGCTGTA